>JACWMK010000035.1 GCA_015661405.1 Methanobacterium sp. | reverse complement strand
GAAAAAACTGAAACTGGAGTGATTCAATATATTCCTAGGTCTCATACAGTTACTAAATGTGAGCTTGATGGTATGACTGCTGTTGAGGGAGCTCCTGATTCTAAGCAGGCTGAAGTTTATAGAGAACTTGCAAGGAAAATTATCGCTAATGATAAAAAATATGTACCAAAACCATTCGAAGCAGACGATCTGATGACTTGGGGTTCGACATGGATAAGTCGCTTGCTTAAGGATCAGAAGGTTACCTACGATGGGATACAAGATGAGGGAGCTGGTGTCTAAATTATAGGAAATTTTTCCTTATGGATCTATGGATTATAAGTTCAAATTTAGAATTAGGGAAACCTAATTCTAATGAATTATAAACCATTGTATCTCATTGGTTAAGGAAATCATATTATTTAGAAGTTTGAATCAGTTTATATAACGATAATTCATAGCTTACTTGTTGATAAAAATAGATGGAAAATATTTGAGAATTCATGAGATTAAAACAAACTAAAGATAGGATATTAATGATCTTATTAGCATTATATATCCAAGTTAATTTTTATCTTAGTAATAAAATTAACAATAGTTATATAACGATCGTTACATTTAAATAGTAATACACTAATTAACTAAATAATCGTTATAACGATCGTTAAATTTAAAATTAGATCACTTTTACCTAAAATAAATTTTCCCGAAACGGAAATATTATCCATTAACGATCGTTATACTGATCAAATTAATAAAAAATATTTGGAAATCATAAATTGGAGATAATACTAGCATTTGATGAAAAGAAGGAATATACGAAAGCGGCATGAATTATATGATACTAAAAAACCTGAAGATTAAGGCCGGTTCAAAAAAGGAGGAGAATGATGTGAAAAAGCGAAAAGAAGAAAATTTAGGGAATAAAAAAAGATTTTTTAGTCCTGCATTATTCAAAAACCATATGATGGTGGATTGGTACAATTACTGAGATAGAAGCCACAAATGTTTGCAAAACGTTTGATATACGTAGTAAAAAGAAAAATGGGAACTCTGACACTGAGACTTTCCACGCGCTTGGCGGTATAAACTTATCTATTAATAAAGGCGAGTTCCTAGTTATACTGGGTCCCAGTGGATGTGGAAAGACCACATTACTTGATATTCTAGCAGGTTTAACCAAACCAGATGAAGGTACATGCACCATTGACGGCAATCCCATAACTGGCCCAGGCCTCGATAGGGGAGTTGTATTCCAGCAATACGCTCTTCTCCCATGGAAAACCGCTTTACATAATGTTACATTCATGTTAGAGGCTAAAGAGGTTGATAAGAATCTTCAGGAGGAGCATGCTAAAAAATATCTTTCTTTAGTCGGACTCTCCGACTTTGAGGATAGATATCCTCATGAATTAAGTGGTGGTATGAAGCAAAGAGTTGCCATAGCACGAGCGTTAGCCATTGAACCTGAAGTTTTATTAATGGATGAACCTTTTGCTGCTGTTGATGCTCAAAGTAGAGAGTTTCTGCAGACGGATCTTCTGAAAATAGCATATGCTACTCATAAAACTGTAGTTTTCATCACACATAGTATTGATGAAGCTGTTTTTTTAGCTGACCGTGTGGCTGTCATGACAGCTAGGCCAGGAGTTATAAAAGAAATTATTGACGTGCCTATACCAAGGGAGAAGAGATTTAATGAGGACGTTAAATTCACTCCAGAATTTGTTGAAGTTAGACGTGAACTTTGGGAACTCATAAAAGAAGAGGTAATCAAATCACAGGAAACGAGTAATAAAGTTACTATTGAAGAATTTAACTTTGGAGATGAAAAAAAGATTGAGGAAGTGAACCAATGAAATCAGAAAATGAAATTTTAAAAGCAACAGGTGAATCTACAGAAATAGACTCATCTAATAACACAAAAAAATTCTCATTTGATATTATTGGTTACATAAAACATTTCACACATAAATGGATAGCTGTAATAGTATTTTTTGTATTATGGCAGATTATACCAAGTTTAAATCCAACTTGGTCTGTATTCATAGTTACCCCCACAGTAATTGTATCAACCATAGTAAACTTGACGGTTACAGGCATACTAATCCCTAATTTATTAGCCAGTCTATTCAGGGTGTTAACTGCTTTCGGCCTGGCTCTTGTTGTAGGATTGTCTGTGGGACTTTTACTAGGTGGATTCTTTAGGAACATACAGAAAACACTTGATCCATTGCTTCAGATGATCAGTCAGGCGAATCCATTTACATTGTTCCCGATTTTCATAGCTTTTCTGGGTATAGGTGAAATCTCTAAAATAGCTTTCATCTTCTTTGTCACTCAATGGCCAATACTCTTCAACACTGTTGCGGGTATTACCAATGTCGACCCAATACTTGTCAAAGTGGCAAAGACTGCTGGACTAGGGAGATTCGCCGTATTCCATAAAGTCCTATTACCAGCATCATTACCAACTGTATTTACAGGTATACGCATGGCAGCAGTATTCTCTTTGTTCATGCTTATTGGAGCAGAAATGTTGGGAGCAACCTCCGGTTTAGGATATATGGTAATGCAAGCCGAGGGAGTAATGAATTATCCCACTATGTATGCAGGTATAGTTATAGTGGCTTTGCTAGGTATAATCTTCATGTATTCCATAACTTTAGTGGAAAAACGTCTAACCAGATGGAAACAAGAAGTTACGTATTAATCATCATAGGGAAAAAAATCCTCATTTAAATATTTTTGTTGGTTGAAAATAGAACGATTCAAGCTTTAGAGATTTATCTAAAGGGGGGGGTAAAGTAAATGGAGGCGATAAATATGATGATTCAAATTTAAAAAATTATATTATAATTATTATGAAAATCCAGAAGTTACGGATAATAATATTATAGAGATTATATAAAATTATTTCATTTCAATTAAAAAGCTTTTAAAATTCAAATGGAGGATAATTAATATGGCAAAAATAGGTAATAAACATATAATAGCATCTGTTGTGGCAATAGTTGTTATTGCAGCCATTATATTCACAGTATTCGGCACAGATACATTCGCCGCAAAAGCACAAAATAACACAATTAGAGCTGATGTGATCAAAGACTGCTCCTCTACTCCATGGATTGTGGGAATGCAATTAGGATTCTTTAAGAATGCGAGTATCAACTTCGTTGATGTAGGATCGATAAGTGAACAAAATGAACCAGCAGCATTAGCCGCTGGGCAGATTAATGTATTTGACGGACATCCTAACACAATAATCAACCTCTTACAAGCCGGAGTTCCGGTTAAAGCAGTTGCAGTAGGAGGTTCGGAGCCAATAGTTCAAAATAACACTACTGTAGATGAAGATCACATGCACTATGAAGTACTTAATACCAGTCAATATCAAAATATTTCGGATGTTAAGGCAGCACTGGCGAATGGTACTAAAATTAAAGTTGGAACCGTAGCGACAGGTACTTGTGTTGATCTAGAATTCAACAACTGGTTACTGGAGAATGGTGTTAACATGTCTACAATTAAAAATCAAGTTCAATACGTGGTATTGGTTGATCCTGATCAAGAGCAGGCATTGAAAGAGGGACAGATAGATATTGCTTCTTTACACCCTCCATTCTATAAAGAAGCTGAGACTTTAGGTGGCATAAACACTTTAGTAACAAGTGAGCAAGCTTTCGGACCAGCAGCTGGAATGAGTCTGCTAGTATTCACAAACCAGTACATACAAGAATATCCAGGAACAGTTAGAGACTTCACTAATGCATATAAAGATGATGAACGTTGGGTTCAAAATAACCGTGAACAGGCTGGAAATATTACCGCCGCGTTTATTGGACTTCCTTACACATCCAATGTGCACTATTACAGTGAATCTGGAGCATTCGATAATACTTCAATAGGTTATCTACAGCAATGGATTAATGCTATGGTACAACAGGGTGATATTCCAGCAGGTAAATACACTCCACAAGATCTGTACACCACTGAATTCCAAGACACTTGGAAACCTAACTTACCAGACAACTAAAGTGAAGTAATAATTAACACCAGTTCTTTAAATCTGGGGAGAATAAATAAATATTTAAATCCAAATTAAGCCGCTTTAAGCGGCTATTTTTTATTTTATTTTAAGATTATATTCAAATTTTAAGATTATATTCGAGATTCATAAAAAAAATTAATGAAGGAATGGGAGGAAATAAAGAAAATGACACCTGATGAATTTACAAATAAATTCGATCCTGATCATAAGATAGATTTAGAGAAAAATACTTGCCCGAATAGAGAGCAACGTGCTCAAGGTACTAATATATTCTACGGTAAAGCTTCTGAGCTTATTAAAGATGCTAAAGAAGGTAATATTAAATGTTATGATAGGAAATTACAGCAAAGTTCAGGATGTGTTTTAAACTTTTATTTAACAGTAAGAGTAGCTACCATAAGAGATGCAGCTATTATATATCATGGTCCATTAGGATGCTCATCACCTTCATTAGGGTACAGGGAGCTCTTTAGAGCAGTACCTACAGCGTTAGGTAGACCAGAAAATTTTGAATTAAACTGGATTACCACTAACCTACAGCAGGATGACGTTGTTTATGGTGCCAGTGAAAAACTGAAGAATGCAATATTCAAAGCCCAGAAAAGATACGATCCGAAGGCGATATTCATCCTAACTACTTGTACTTCTGGTGTGATTGGTGAAGATATTGAAGGTGCTGTAGCTGAGGTTCAGCCTGAAGTTAAGGCGAAAATTGTACCTGTGCATTGTGAAGGTGTAAGATCAAGATTAGTGCAAACAGGATACGATGCATTCTGGCATGGAGTACTTAAATACTTAGTTCGAGAACCGAAAGAAAAACAGGAAGACTTAGTAAACGTGGCTAGTATGTTATCCTACACTTGGCAAGACCGTATAGAGATAAAAAGGTTACTTGGTAAAGTAGGGCTTCGAGTCAACTTTATTCCAGAATTTTCAAAAGTTGAAGAGCTTGAGCAGCTTTCAGAAGCAGCTGTAACCGCACCACTATGCCCCACATATACCGATTACTTATCAAGAGGGCTTAAACAGGAATATGGTGTGCCTTATTTCCTTTACCCATCTCCAATGGGTATTAAAAACACGGATGAATGGCTTCGCCAAATAGGTAAATACACTGGTAAAGAAGAAGAAGTAGAAGAGTTAATAAAAGAGGAACATAAAATATGGGTTCCTCGAATGGAAGCTGTAAGACAAGAACTCTTAAACTTCAAGGGTAATGGGGAACAAGTGGAAGTTTTAGGTGCTCTTGGACAGGGTAGACTTTTATCTCAGTTACCTTATTTCAAAGAACTGGGACTTAAATCTTCAGCAGCTTTGACACAGGATTTTGATAACCTCATCCTGGAAGACTTGGAGAACATGGTTGAAGAAACAGGTGATTTTGATATATTAGTGAATACATTCCAGGCTGCTGAACAGGGACATATTACACGAAGACGTGATCCTGACATTGCATTGACTTGCCCCTTCCAGGGTGGAGCATATAAGAGGGAGAAATCAGTAACTCGTTTGCATGCTTTAAGAGGAGATCCTGATCCATGGAGTCTTCAAAGTGGTTATGCAGGTGCAATTGCCTATGGTGAATTCTTGATTCAATCATTAAAAAACGAATCATTCGGTAAAACAATAAAAGCAAAAACAGGCGATAGTTACAAAGATTGGTGGTATGAACAGCCGGATCCTTTATACTATTTAGACAAGGAGACATCATCAAAATGAGCATAAAAGAAAATGAAAAGGTTGAAAATATACAGTCAAGTGATCCTTTAGGTACAGATTCCGTAGAAGCCCCTAAATATTCATGTGCTCTTGGTGGAGCATATGGGACTGCATTAGGTGTTTATGGATTAGTTCCATTATTACACGCAGGATTAGGGTGTGGTATGGGACAATTATTAGGACAATTTTATGCTGGAGGTCATAATGCTGGAGGTCCTGTGGGTGGTACTAGTACACCAACCACGGGTTTGGTTGAAGAGCATGTGATATTTGGTGGAGAAGATAAACTTAGAAAACTAATTGAAGCTTCCACAGAAGTTATGGAGGGTAATGCTTTTGCAGTGATATCTGGATGTATACCAGCCCTTATAGGTGATGATGTAGAAGCTGTAATTAGAGAATTCGAGGATGAAGTACCTATCATTAATATTAATGCACCTGGTTTTAATGGAAATTCATATGAAGGTTATGAATTATTCTTTGAAGCAGTAATAGACCAGATTTTAACTTCTTTGCCAAAGGAAAAGGGTGTGGTTAATATCTTGGGTGTAGTGCCTTATCAGCATATTTTCTGGAAGGGAGAATTAGCGGCGATCAAAAAAATCTTAGGTAAAATAGGTTTGAAGGCTAATATAATCTTTACAGAATTTGATGGAATTGAAAAATTAAAAGAATTACCTGCAGCTGAATATACTCTAGTTCTTTCCACATGGAATGGCCATCGGGCTGCTAAAAAACTTGAAGAGAAATTTGGAGTTCCTTTTATTACTTTTCCCAGTGTGCCCACTGGTCCAAAACAAACCAGTAAATTTCTAAGGACTGTAGGGGAGAAGTTGAATGTTTCGGATGATGTAGTAGAGGAAGTTATAAAAGAGGAAGAACGTAGGACATACCGTTTCATTGAATATTCTGGTGATATACTTTTAATAGCACGTCCTCATTCCTATTTTGCTGTTGTTGCAGATAGTAATTCAGCAATTAACATAACGAATTTCATGGTTAATGAATTGGGTTATCTACCAGATATTATAGAGTTAACTGATAATCCGCCAGAGGAGTATCGTGAGAATATTATTAAAGCGTTGACTGAAGATCTTGAAGTTGCGTCTTTGCCAGAAATAATATTTGAACCTGATTCTTATGAGGCAAGGGAGAATCTTAGAGGTAGATCATTCCTGTTCTTATTTGCTAGCTCATTAGAGTTATATTCAGCATCTGAACTTGGTGCTCCTGATGTTGGTGTTCCACATATAACAGTTGCATTCCCATCATACAATCGAGTTATACTTGATAATAGTTATGCAAGTTATGGTGGAGGATTGAGATTGATAGAAGATTTCACGAGTCATTTTGCTGGTCCATTATAATATATTACATTATAATAGGATTTTGTAAAAATTTAATTATTAAAATTTTTTTAGGGAGAGAGAAGTTTATGGTTGAATCAATAATTAAATGGAGGCCACAATTAATAGGCATTGCAATTATCTTAGCTATTTATTTATTGTTAGCTACTGCAACGCAAGGTGGAGAAAATTCGCTCTTCGGTTTTTTACTGGGAGGAATTGCTCTAGGCTTTTTAATTAATGTTAAAATAAGGAATGTATTAATTAACGGAGTTATTTTAGCTCTTATAACGGGTATTGTGACCATTATAATACTATTAATACAAATATACATAAATGGATTGCTATCATCATATACAACTATTGGTTTAATCGAAGCACTGTTAACACTTCTAGTTTATGATATTATAGCGGTTTTAGTTGGGGTAGTGATTGGAAACGTCAGCCGGTCTGAATACTTACAATCTATAAAATCTTGATAATATATTAGTGATAAGGTTAAATATGGAGAAAAATCAATTAAGCCGTACTGCATTAATTACAGCTTTTTCTAGGGGTTATCATTCAATTAATGATAATTCAAAGATTTTTGATGATTTTTTAGCTTTGCAATTACTCACTGAAGACGAATGTTCATTCATCGTTAATCAATGAGTGAATAGATTTGAGTATTTGGATCCTGAAAAAGCTGCATTATTAAATGACCATAAGAAATCATTGGATTGGATGATGCATTCATGGGTTGCTACTCCACTTGTGGTAAGTCGTGCTAGATACACTGAAGATATTCTATTAAAAGTTGTTCATCATGGTTTAGATCAATATGTGATTCTTGGTGCTGGAATTGATACTTTTCCGTTTCGAGGCTCAAATATTTTAAAAAAACTTAAGATATTTGAAATTGATCATCCTGCAACTCAAGCTTTTAAATGCAATCGTCTTGCTGAATTGGGGTGGAAACTTCCACCACAATTAAATTTCATTCCTTTAGATTTTACAAAGGATAGTTTGGAGATAGTACTAAAAAATTCATCTTATGTGACTCAGGATCTGAGCTTTTTTAGTTGGCTTGGTGTTACATATTATTTGTCAAGGGATGTGGTGTTTGATACAATGCAAAATATTACTAATATTGCACCACCTGGTAGTTCGATTATTTTCGATTATTTTGACACTGACGCATATGTTCCTGAAAAAGCATCTGAACGTGTACTAAAACAAATAGAGTTTTTGAGTAGTCAAAATGAGCCTTTAAAAACAGGTTTTGAACCCTCTAAACTTGGGGTAGAACTTGAAAATATTGGTTTACATTTATGTGAAAATTTAAGTCCATCTGATATTCAAAAGCGTTATTTCCAAGGACGTACTGATGGGCTTCATGCGTGGGAGCATGCACATATTGCATGGGCAGTGGTAAATTAGGCTAAGCTTATAAATAATTTTTAAGCCTTTGAATATTTATTTTTTTTATATTTTTTTTTAGAACCATAAATTAAAATTAAGGCAATTATTTAGTCATTCCATTGATGAATACTATTTGAATAAATTTTATATACAAAAAAAAATATAACTATTGTTATAAAATTCAAAAATTTGGGGAATGATAAAATATGACTCACTTATCGATCCTTAAGATCATGAAATATTATTCTTTTTTAGATCGAAAGTTTTATAAATGATTCTGTTATAACGATTGTTATATATATAACGATAGTTATATATTAATAGTAGATAATAAAAAAAACTGGTGAAAAAAATATGGTTAAAATACCTGAATTAACAAGAGGAATCGCTAACGATTCAACAGAATTAATTGGAAATACTCCTTTAGTAAGGCTTAACAGAATAGCGGAAGGAGTAAATGCAGATATTATTGCAAAACTGGAATCTTTCAATCCTTTAGGAAGTGTAAAAGATAGGATTGGAGTAGCTTTGATTGAGGCAGGAGAAGAAGCTGGTGCAATAAATGAAAATTCGGTTTTAATTGAACCTACCAGTGGTAACACTGGAATAGCGCTTGCATTTGTGGCAGCAGCTAAAGGTTACAAGCTTATACTTACTATGCCTGACACTATGTCCCTGGAGAGAAGAAAGCTTTTAGCAACTTTTGGTGCAGAAATAATATTGACACCTGGTGCAAATGGTATGCCTGGTGCAATAGCAAAAGCAGAAGAGCTAGCTAAAGAAATACCAAATGCAGTGCTCCCACAGCAATTTAAAAACCCTGCAAACCCAAGAATACACCGTGAAACCACTGCGGAAGAAATTTGGAGAGATACCGATGGTGGAGTGGATATATTAGTTGCTGGTGTAGGTACTGGTGGAACAATAAGTGGAGTTGCAGAAGTAATTAAACAAAGAAAACCTGAATTTAAAGCAGTCGCTGTTGAACCTATAACTTCACAGGTTTTAGCTGGAAAAGATAAAGGACCTCACAGAATACAGGGTATAGGTGCAGGATTTATACCAGATGTTTACAGACCTGATCTGGTTGATGAAATTATTCCAGTTAAAGATGAAGACGCTGGACACACATTACTAAGACTTGCCAAAGAGGAAGGAATACTTGCAGGCATATCCTCCGGAGCAGCAACCTGGGCTGCTCTTGAACTGGGTAAAAGGCCAGAAAATGAAGGAAAACAAATAGTAGTGGTTCTCCCAGATACTGGTGAACGTTATTTAAGTGTTGAATGGGTATTTGAGGAAATTTACAAAGAATACGAAGACACAATCCCACAAATATAAAAAACCTAGAACTATTTAATGCAATAAATGCATTAAATATTTTTTTTTATTAAATTAAAAAAAAAGTTCTATTTATGGAGGATCAAGATCCATGTTTGAACGGATAAAAGAAGATATGCAAACGGTTTATTCAAGAGATCCCGCTGCAAAAAGCAGTTTAGAGATATTTTTTCTTTACCCTGGATTACATGCTATTTGGTTTTATAGATTAGCAAACTGGTTCTGGATTCGTAATCATTTATTTACTGGCCGATTCTTCTCAGCTCTCGGTCGTCTTTTAACCGGAATTGAAATACATCCCGGCGCAACCATAGGAAAGCGAGTTTTCATTGACCATGGAATGGGAGTAGTGATAGGAGAAACTGCTGAAGTTGGTGATGATGTACTAATTTATCAAGGAGTCGTCCTCGGCGGTACCAGTCTAGAGAAAAAGAAAAGACATCCCACCATTGGAAGCGGAGTGGTAATAGGTTCAGGAGCAAAAATTATTGGTGACATTAAAATTGGAGATTACTCTAAAGTAGGAGCTGGATCCGTGGTTTTAAAATCAGTGCCCAATGGCGCGACCGTGGTAGGAATTCCTGGAAGAAATGTTAAAGAGAAAAGGAAATATGCAATTGACTTGGATCATGGAGAATTACCCGATCCCGTTGCTGAAGTTATCCGCTTAATATTGGAACGCCAGGATAATATAGAGAGAGAATTAAGAGCATTAGGCATGACTACGGATATTATAAAAATTAATAGTATAATGAGCAGAAAAACGGAAATGGAAGAAATATTCGCTGAAGGAGCCGGAATATAAATAATATAAAAAATTTTAACTTAAAAGAAAAATTTATACTAAAAAATCAATCAAATAATCAAAAAAAAATAAAGGTGATGAAGGAAGATGAGACCTCCTTGTGAAGTAGTGGTATGGTATGTTATTCCATCGATAAGATCAGATTTAACTAAAGAACTTTTAAATTTAGGTATGACGCAAAAACAGGTTTCTGCGGTTTTAGATATAACTCAACCTGCAATTTCACAATACATTAGTGATAAAAGAGGGCACGGAATTAAATTCGAGCCTGAAATCCATGATATGATAAATGAATTTGCAAAGGATCTAGTGGATGGAAAAGCAGACCATCGTGATATTATACCTAAAATGTGTGAGATTTGTAGAAAAATAAAGGCAGAAGAAGTGATTTGTCAATTGCATCATGAGAAAGATAAATTACCTACGAATTGCACAGCTTGTATGGGTTCAAATTCTAATTTATGTTAATTTTTAGAAATTAAATTTATTATTTAACATATCTTAAGTTCATAGTAGTTATTTTTCTGTTAAATTTAATGAATATTTATTTTAAATTATAAAATTATAATATTACTGAATTTATATACTTTAAATGGACTAAAAATTTAGTCTGAGAAACGCTTTTTTTTACTTATTAATATGTCAGCAGGTTATTTGGCTGCTAAAATCATACAATAGTTTTTTTGAAATTTTACAATTTAATAATGTTCATAGATTTAACTATATAATAGATTATATGTAGCCTGAAATTGAATAATAGAACTCTCATAATAATTTTTAGGAGATAAAATTTATGAAATATGATTTCAATCAAGTATGTGATAGAAAAAAAACTGATTGCTTAAAATGGGATATGGTTCAATCTATCTTTGGAAGTGAAGATTTGATTCCCATGTGGGTTGCAGATATGGATTTTCCAGTTGCACAGCCCATTGCAGATGCTATTAAGAAACGAGCAGAACATCCCTTTTACGGTTATACTAAACCAGGCTCCAGTGTCTTAGATTCTGTAGTAGAACGAATGTGGCGAAAATTCAAATGGAAAATCAAGCCAGAATGGATAGTTTTTACCCCCGGGGTGGTTCCAGCCCTGCATGTTGCTATCCGTTCCCTTACTCATCCTGGTGATGAAGTTATACTGCAAGAACCGGTTTATCATCCATTTTTCCCAGCTGTTACTAATAGTGGTTGTCAAATAGTAAATAATGGTCTTAGATTAATTAATGGTCGTTATGAAATAGATTATGATGACTTGGAACGTAAATTTCAACCTAAAACTGGGCGTTTAAGAGGTCCAAGTCGTGTAAAGACTATAATATTCTGTAATCCACATAATCCTGTGGGGCGTCTCTGGAAACGTGAAGAAATAATTAGAATGGGAGAGATCGCTATAAATAATGGGGCAGTCGTTATTTCAGATGAAATTCATTGTGAAATCCTCTTTGATAATCATCGACATACTCCTTTTGCTTCTATTTCACAAGAGTTTGAGCAGAACTGTATAGTTTGTATGTCCCCCAGTAAGACATTCAACCTAGCAGGTCTAGATGTTTCTTCCATTATCATCCCAAATAAGAAGATTCGTGAGGACTTCATCAATACACAATCAGGTATTGTACCGAGTCTTAACTTGTTTGGTTATACTGCTATGGAAACAGCCTATCGATATGGAGATGATTGGTTAAAACAAATGCTAGATTATTTACAAGAAAATCTAGATTTTTTAAAAGAGTATTTAACCAAAAAAATTCCAGAAATAAAGGTAATTCAACCGCAGGGAACATACTTAATCTGGCTGGATTGTCGCGGTTTAAATATGGATAAATTTGCTCTAAGTAGTTTCATGAAAGAGAAAGCAAAAGTAGGTCTAGAAGACGGATTCATTTTTGGCGAAGCTGGCGCAGGGTTCATGAGAATGAACATAGCATGTCCCAAAATTACACTTGAAGAAGCATTAAAAAGAATTGAATCTGCAGTGAATAGTTTATAGGTGGTTCAATTATTTGAGTTGTAAATAAAAATCCCTACTTAAACTTAATGAGAATTGGGTTTGAAATATTTAAATCCAATCCTTTTTTATACTCGTAGAGGAATAAGATTTAAAGGTGGATATACTGCCATTTTTTAAAATTTTGTTTTATTCACATTTTCATTTGTTAAAAATCTACGAATTTAAATTGGATATTTTTAAAAAATTTTCTACTATTTATAATCTGAATATTATACAATTAAATATAGTCCGGTAAATATTTATATGAAATTCAATTAAATAATTAAATATTATTGTAATATTATTTTTGCCGAGATGACCGAGCGGCTAGGTGAGTGGCTGCAGACCACTATACTTGGGTTCAAATCCCAATCTCGGCTTTAAATTAAAGCTTTTATGAATATTATAGAAATTCTTAGAAAAAAATACTAATTTTTTGAATCACTATTTATCATAAAAAAAATATTTGAGTATTGATTTCAAGGAATATCATTTTTATTAGTAATAGCATAA
Organism: Methanobacterium sp.; assembly: GCA_015661405.1. GTDB lineage: Archaea > Methanobacteriota > Methanobacteria > Methanobacteriales > Methanobacteriaceae > Methanobacterium_A. The sequence continues at coordinate 9,790 of JACWMK010000035.1, read as the reverse complement.
TAAAATTTATAATAAAGTTAGATTAGATTTTTTTATATCAGATTTTTATGAATCATTTATTTGTAGGAAATGTTAGTATGTTAAAAATATTCAATACTATGACCCAAAAAAAGGAAGAATTCAAGCCCATGCATGAAAATAGGGTTAAATTATTTGTTTGCGGTCCTACGGTTTATGATAACTCCCATGTTGGCCATGCAAGAACTTACATATCATTTGATGTTATAGCTCGCTATTTGAAGTATAATGGATTCAGTGTCTTTTATTTGCAGAATATCACCGATGTAGATGATAAAATAATCAAAAGGGCATTAGAACTTAATATTGATCCAGTTAAACTTGCAAGGAAATTTGAAAAGAAATATATGGAGGATATGAAACTTCTAGGTGTGGAAAACGTGAATTTATACGCACGCGCTACAGAACACGTCCCAGAAATCATACAACAAATTAATACTTTAATTGATAAAAGTTTTGCATATGTAACAGATTCGGGAGTTTATTTTGATATATCTAAATTTCCAGATTTTGGAAAACTTTCTCGACGTAATATTGAGGAGTTAACTGTACATAGGATATTTAATGATAGTAAGAGAAATCCTGGTGATTTTGCTTTATGGAAAATAAAGAATGATGAACCATTCTGGAATTCTCCATGGGGTGTTGGCAGGCCAGGATGGCATATTGAAGATACTGCCATTACCGAGGAATATTTGGGATATAAATATGATATTCATGGTGGTGGCTTGGATTTAATCTTCCCTCATCATGAAGCTGAGATTGCTCAGATGGAATCAGCATCTGGAGATAAACCTATGGTGCGTTATTGGATGCATACTGGTTTTTTAAATGTTAGTGGGGAAAAGATGTCTAAATCATTGGGCAATTTTATAACTATCAGGGAGATCCTTCTAGATTATGCTCCGGAAGTTTTCAGATTCTTTGTATTATCCACTCATTATCGTAGTCCTATTGATTTCAGTGAATCTGCTCTTCAGCAATCTGGAAATAGTTTGAATAGAATTTATAAGTTAATTGAAACTATAGATGAATTGCGTGATTCTAATATTTCAGAATCCAATGAGAATGATATTAAGTATACTAATTTATTGCTTAATGCTAAGCATGATTTTTTAGATAATATGAATAATGATTTTAACACTCCAAATGCGTTATCTGTTATTTTTAATCTTATTAGAGATGTTAATCGCGGAGTAGATGATGGAAATATTTCTAAAAATAGTTTAATTTATGTTAAGAATCTTTTAATCGAATTTGGGGAGATTTTAGGTTTTGAATTCTATATTAAACCTTGTGTCGATGATAAAACAGAAGATTTGGTTGAAGTTATGGTTGATGTAAGAGAGAAACTTCGTGAAAGGAAAGATTGGGAATTATCTGATTTAATAAGAAGTAGGTTGAGGGAAATAGATATTATTTTAGAAGATAAATAAAATAAACTTAGTTCATTTGATTTTCATATAATTAGTTAAATAAATATATTCTTTTATAATATTTTTTTTATAACCTGAATTTTTAAGTAATGAAGGATAAATATATATGTCTAGTATAAACAACCGTTATAAATATTATTTATGACATTATCATTAACAAATAAAACTCTGAGTGGATCAAATGATTTATGATGTTATAGTTGTGGGCACTGGAGCTGGAGGCGCCACAGTAGCTAAAGAACTATCCAAAAATGGATTGAATGTTCTTATCCTTGAGAAAGGTAAACCATATAAGATGGGAACTGCTGTAAATTATATTAAAAATGTGCCTGTAGACTTTAAATTAAAAAAAGATTTAAAAAACAATTCAGAATATGATTTCCTTAAATATCCTGCTGAATTAATGTATATTGAAGGGATTGGTGGTACCACTACTGTTTCATTGGCGAACGCCTGTTATTCCTGTAGTGCATGCTACTATAATTCAGCCATTTCACAACTTGAAAATCATGATTTAAATTTATTTGAAGAATTAATAGAGGCTAGCGGTGACCTGAAAGTAAGTCCTTTACCTTCAAGTTTCATGGGTCCAGCCACTTTAAAAATTGCCAAAGCTGCAGAGAAACTGGGATTTATTGTTGAATCAATGCCTAAATTTATAGATTTTGATAAATGTGATAATTGTGGATTATGTATTAATGGTTGCACTAAAGGAGCTAAATGGGATGCCACCCATTTTACTGACGAAGCTGTTATCAACGGAGCAAAAATCCTATGGAATTTTGAAGTTTTAAGGGTAATTCATGAAGATGAAAAAGCTATTGGAATTGAGGGTAGAACAAGTGATGATAAGCTGAAAAAATTCGAGGCTTATAATGTTGTATTAGCTGCAGGTTCTCTTAATACTCCCCATATTCTCCGTAATTCAGGAGTCACTGATGGTGTAGGTGAAGGATTATTTGTTGATTTATTTATAACTGTAGGTGGATATTTAAAGGATGTAAAATTAAATTTCGAAATCCCTATGGGAGTTAAATCAGAATTCGGACCTTATTTTTTATCTCCACATTTCTCTGGTCAATTAGTGCAGTTTATACAAGAAAAGGGATTCCCTGCTCGATCGGAGGATGTCATTGGAATAATGATTAAAATAGCAGATGAAGCTAATGGGCTGCTGCATTCTGACGGTACAATTGAAAAACCACTAACTAAAAGAGATCTTGATCTCTTGAAGGAAGGTTATGATAAAGCATTTGAAATTTTAGTGGAGATTGGAGTGGATGAATCCAGCATAGTTTCCACGCCAATTAGAGGTGCTCATCCTGGTGGAACAGCAGCTATGGGTCGAGTGGTTAATAAATCAATGGAAACAAATGTTAAAGGTCTTTTTGTATCTGATGCTAGTATAATACCACGGGCACCGGGCAGGCCACCTATACTAACTATAACTGCTATTGCTAAAAATGTGGCAAAAACTATAATACAAGAGATGAAGAACAAAAAATCTAACAATGCAGATATTTACAGTGATGTACCATCACATTAATTATTATTTTTTTTTAACAATTTTGTAGATTTTAAAGATTATTTTAATTTTAATAATTGAATTAAGTTGATTAATAATTGATATTTAATTCCACATTAATTATAACAGTTGAAATTAAAAAAATAATCTAAATTGATGGAAATTTAGAAAATGGAGATTTATAATTATGTTTGATAGATATTCAAGGCAGTTAATCCTACAAAATATTGGAGAGGAAGGCCAAGAAAAATTACTAAAAAGTCATGCTGTAATGGTGGGTTGCGGTGCTTTAGGAACCGTGGCGGCTAATAATCTGGCTCGTGCGGGTGTTGGTAAAATATCCGTAATTGATCGAGATTTTGTTGAGTTAAATAATCTACAAAGACAAATGCTTTTCGATGAAAATGATGTAGGAGAACCTAAAGCTATTGCTGCCACTAATAAATTACATAATATTAATTCAGAGATTGAAGTTGAAGCTATTGTAAAAGATTTAAATCACACCAACGTGGAAGATATTCTAAAGGATGCTAATGTTGTTTTAGATGGTACTGATAACATTCTAACGCGAATGTTAGTTAATGATGTATGTGTTGATCAGGGCATACCTTGGATTTACACTGGTGCAATTGGCACTGCAGGAATGACTATGAATATTATACCTGATAAAGCTTGTTTAAGATGTTTATATCCAACTATTCCTAAAATAGGTTCTCTACCCACTTGTGATACCATGGGTGTTTTAAATACAATAACTTCTATTATGGGTTCTATGGAAAGTACTGAAGCACTTAAAATATTGCTTGGGAAAATCAAAGAGGGCTCTGATAGTAATTTAATCGTTTATGATGCTTGGAATAATTCCTTTGATGATATCAATGTCAGGAAAAATCAGGATTGTGAATGTTGTGTTAAAGGTAACTATGAATATTTGAATGCTGAAGATAGGGAAATAATAACTTCACTTTGCGGTAGAAGTGCTGTACAAATCACTCCAGCAGACCCTAAAGAACTATCTCTTGCTGAAATGGCTTCTAAACTTGAACCATTAGGAGAAGTGAAGCTCACTCCTTTTATATTGATATTCACTTCAGATAATATGGAAATATCATTATTTAAGGATGGAAGAGCCATAATTAAAGGCACTAATGATCAAAAAGTGGCTAGATCTATATACGCTAGATATATTGGAACATAACTTCAATTCAATTAAACTAAGAATTTATTTAATATTAAATAAAATCAGATATTTATGGAGTATAATCAAGTATGAAAACACTTAAAATAGGTGAGAATACCTTTGAACTTGCAGATAGCATAATTAATGACTTAAAAGCATCTGAAAATCTGGGTCTTCTTAAATGCATTCAATGTGGAATGTGTACATCCGTATGTCCAGCCGCAAGTCATACAGATTATGATCCTAGGGTAATAGTTAAAAGGGTTCTTGATGAAGACGATAGTTTAATCTCAGACGATATAATATGGAATTGCTTCTATTGTTACAGTTGTCATAGCGTATGCCCTGTAAATAATAGTGTATGTGAAATAAATCAAATTTTAAGACAAAAATCCATTGAAAAAGTAGATGGAATTCGTAAAATAGCTTCATTTTTAGCGTATGGTGATAGTTTCCTGGAATTAGGGATAGGATCAATTCCAAATGATTTCTTCAATGAATTAATAAAAGATATTGGAGAAGAATATTTTGAATTAAAAATTCACTTAGATGATATAAGAGAAGAATTAGGATTGGGAACTATAATATTACCAGAAAATGACCTTAATGATATTAAAAAAATTTTAAAGAAAACTGGGTTCACTGATAGACTAACTAAGATAAGGCGGGTGAAAAAAGATGAAGAAGATACCCGATAAGGAGATTTTACTCTTTAAAAGCTGTCTTGTAAGTGTAGAATATCCTGGAATTGAATCATCCACTAAATACGTGTTTGATAAACTGGGCATTGAATATATTGTAGATGATAGACAATCTTGTTGCACTGGTTTAGGCTATTATTACGATTTATTCGACCAATTCTCAACAACTGCACTTGCAGCACGAAACTTTGCAATTGCACGTGAAACAAACCATAAAAATATTGCAACCATGTGTGCAACATGCTACGCAATATTAAAAAAATCATCGAATATCCTGAATAAGAATGATAATGTGAGAAAGAAGATAAATGAGATATTTGAGGATTCTAAATTAGAAGAATTGAAGTATAAGGTTGATGACGTTGATTCTAGGAATAATATTTTCCATACTGTAGAGATACTCTTCAATAAAGCCAAGGAAATTGAAGATTATCCTAAGATTGATTTATCTCAATTTAAAGTAGCCTCTCACCATGCATGTCATTATTGCAAAGTCCATTATAAAGATACTATAGGTAATTTAAGAGATCCAATGATTATCGAAACCTTAGCAAAATCTTGTGGTGTGGAAACCGTGGATTGGTATGATTATAAAAGAACTACTTGTGGTGCAGGTTTTAGGCAACGCTTTACAAATCTAGATCTCTCACTATCCGTTACTACAGATAAATTAGTGAGTTTAAAGGAAAATAATGTGGATATTTTAATTCATATGTGCCCTAATTGTCAGATGCAATTTGATAGATATCAACCTAAAATTGAAGAGATGTTGGATACTAAATTTAATATTGTTCACTTAAATATTTCCCAATTTATAGCACTTGCAATGGGGGCTGATCCTTACAAAGTTATTGGTGTTCAGACTCACACTGTACCCGTGGATCCAATTTTAGAGAAGATTAAGTTGAATCAAACCATTTGTTATGAGAGGTTGTCACAGATATGAATAATAATCACTTCTCCAGATATGCGCCGAAAAGCAGTATTGATATTGGTGTTTTTTTATGTCGTTGTGGGGGAAATATTTCTGATACTGTCGATATTGAAAGACTTAAGTCTTCAATTGATGCTAAAGTAGTGAAGGATTTTGAAAATCTATGTTCATTGAAGTGTCAGAAGAATATTAGGGATATTATACTTGAAGAGGATTTAGATCGTGCTGTCATTGCGGCTTGTTCACCTATTACTCATGAAAAAACATTCAGAAACCATGTAGCTCCATTAAATCCTTATCTTTTAGAGATGGCTAATTTAAGAGAGCAGTGTTCATGGGTGCATTCTGATAGTGATAAAGCAACGGATAAAGCTATTTCATTAACTAATGCAGCTGTTGAAAGGGTTAAATATGCTAGGCCCTTGGATACCATTGTTAGGAAAACAAAAAAGAGCGCAGCAGTAATTGGTGGGGGGATATCCGGGATTACAGCAGCACTTTCACTTGCAAAACAAGGTGTTAAAGTAGATTTAATTGAAAAAAAACCTAGTGTTGGAGGTAATATGATAAAAATCGGTAAAGTATTCTCTCCTGAGAAGCTTGCCGAGGAATGTGCATTATGTCTTTTTAATCCATTGATTAATGAAGCTGTACAACATGATAATATTAATATTATTACCAACGCTGAGGTTAAATCATCTGAAAGAAAAGCCGGGAATTTTAACTTATTAGTTGAGAAGAAGCCTCGCCAGGTATGGGTGGATAGATGCACTGCCTGTGGTAATTGTGCTGAAGTTTGTCCAATTGATGTTCCTAATGAGTGGAATGAGAATTTGATGATGAGAAAAGCTATTTATAAACCATTCCCTCAATCAGTTCCTGATACGTATACAATAGATGAAGAGCATTGTATTAAATGTGGTAATTGTGAAAAAGTCTGTAATATGAATGCGATTAATTTTTCAATGAAAACTGAAGTTATACCACTTAACGTTGGTTCAGTGGTTATCGCAACAGGACATAAAGGATTTGACCTTAAGAAACGTCCAGAGTATGGATATACAAGATATGATGATGTAATCTCTCAAATGGAACTTGCAAGGATAATGGGTGTGAATGGACCTACCAATGGTAAATTACAGCGACCATCTAATGGTGAAATTCCCCGAAGATTGGTTATGATTCAATGTGCTGGTTCAAGGGATGAAAAGCCTGAAGGGAAACGTTATTGTAGCAAAGTTTGTTGTATGGTAGCTTTAAAACATGCAAACTTTATAAAACATTATTATCCGGAAACTGAAATTATAATTTGTTACACTGATATGAGAACTCCGGGAATGTATGAAAATTACTTCCGTTATGGGCAATCAAATAAAATTAAATTAATAAGGGGACGTCCTGGTGATGTAACTAGGAAAAATGGAAATCTAATTGTTAGAGTGGAGGATACTCTTCGCGGTGAACAATTAGAGATTGAAACAGATATGATTATATTGTCTGAGGCTATGGAGGCGTCAGATGGAACTTTAGAGGTTGCAAAATTATTGAATGTGGGACTTACAGAAGATTTATTTGTTAAAGAGAAACATTCTAAAATTAAACCTGTTAACACTGATATTGAGGGTATATTTGTCTGCGGAACAGCGCAAGGTCCAAAGGATATTACAGATAGTGTTTCACAAGCTAATGCTGCTGCTTCTAAGGTTTCGGAGCTAATGAATGGTGGATTAGAAATTGAACCATTAATTGCTGAGATTGATCATTCTGAATGTAAATTATGTGGAGCATGTATTGATTCATGTAAATATAAGGCAGTTTATATGTATGATGAACGTATATCCGTGGATCCAATCGCATGTAATGGGTGTGGAATATGTGTTGCGAAGTGTAAAAATAATGCAATAGAGATTATGGGTCAAACAGATAGTCAAATTTATGCTATGATTTCTGGTATGCTTAAGGATAAAAAAGATGGTGAACGTCGAATATTAGTATTTCTTGATTATATTGGGTATGTTGCTGCGGATAATATTGGAGTTAACAGAATACCCTACCCGGAATCTGTTAGAATCATAAGAATTACATCTATAAATCGTTTAATGCCGAAACATATTATACATGCATTCGAAAACGGTGCAGATGGGATATTTCTTGGTGAATATCCTGATAATGTTGTATATTCGAATATTCAGGAAAAAGTGCATGAATTTAAAACTCAACTTATTAAAAATGGAATTGATCCAGATAGATTAATGTATTATAAAGTTTATGCACCTTACTTCAGAGGTTTAGCTAAAAAATTTTATGAATTCGATAAACAAGTTAGTAAGTCTCTCGATAAATTAGAAGCTGTTCTTTATAAAGCATCATCTAAAGATATTTAAATAAGTATTTTAGAGGGTGAGATTCGATTAATAACTCTTTATTATAAACTATTTTTTTTTAGAATGAATCTTTTATTTTTTATTTAAAAAAATAGAATTATTAAATATGAATATTTTAATTCATATTTACGGGGTTGAATTGTAGTGTGCTGGTTCTGGATGTGTTTTCTGAATGAATTTTAATTCGAATATTTCATCTTTTATTAAGTTACTTTTCATGTATCCTAAGTTTTTGAGTACTGGTATAAATTTGAGTGTAGAATTTATATAATCTTCTGGTAAACTTGCACAGTATTTAGGTGATATTTTATAAGTATTAAGCACGAACTCTTTATTAACTACTTCTAATTCCTTATAGGCTATTTTTGCTGCATTTTCTGGTTGTAGTTTAATTAGGTTACAGGCTTTCTCATGAGCTTTTAAGAATTGTGTTATAAATTCTGGTGATTCATCAATTAAATCCTCACGTACAACTATTCCATAACTTGGATTGTAAGGCCATAGTTTATATGGTGGAATAACAATGTTAGAGTCCATCCTGTTTGAAATAACTGTCGCCAGGCTAGGAGTTCCCACTCCTGCTGCTATTTCACCGTCCTCTAATGCATCGGGTATGAAATCTGCCCATTCAAAATTTTTAATGGTGATATCTAAGTCTTTAGTTATTTCATTTATGATTACATCATGGATACAACCACGTGAGGGTGTACCTATAATTTCTCCTTCAAATTGCTCTAGAACAGTTTTTACGCTTCCTAATTCATAGAAGGTCTTATAAGAATTCGGGGCAACCATTACTGTGCCTTCAATGTGACCTCCGGCTACACATTTAAGTTTTAATCCGTTTTCGAGTCTAATCATGACTGGTGGTAAGCCAATGTATCCGATATCAGTTTCTCCTGAAGCAAATGAATCCATCATTGCAGGTCCTGTGGGATATAGTGACCATTTTAAATCATAATCATTTAAATAACCAAAGGTTTCATTTTTCAAGATAAATGATGTGTGATAAATTGTGGATAGATAACCTATACGGATAAAGAATTCCCCCTAAAAAATTATATTATTTTTTTTTTAACCACCGGCGATGGTTTGGAATATTACGATTTCATCATCTTCATTTACGGTGGTTTTTAATCCATTAATATTTCTTACATCTTCGCCGTTAATTAATATTTTCATATACTCTCTTAATTCTCCATTCTCGTTGAAAAGAGCATCTTTAAATCCTTTATCATATTTTTCGGTTAATATTTCTATTAAGTTGGCTATTTCACCATTATAATCAATTATCACTTCTTTTTCACCGGTAATATCTTTGAAGCGAGCTAAAAATTTTATTTTCACCATATATAAATATCTCCTAGGTTCAATGAATTTAAATTTAATTAAAATACTTATTTTTTCTTAAAATTAAATCTTGTTTTAGGTTATTTTTTATTAAGAATTCATATATTAATAATTTGTTAATCTTTTTTTATTTTTGATTATAATAATTTTAAATATTTTTTTTTTATTCAAAATTTTCTTTTTTTTTGAGAGTAAAATGAAGGTTTATGTAACTTAAACCACATAATTAGATTTAAATAGTTTTAAACATAAATTTATATGT
>JACWMK010000034.1 GCA_015661405.1 Methanobacterium sp. | reverse complement strand
GCTATTTCAGTAACATCCATGTTATAATTTAGTTTTATAATTTTTTCATTTAGAACATTTAGTTTATCTTGTTTTTCGTTTAGATCCTTTGTATCATTTTTGAGGGTTCTTATTTCACCTTCAATATCTCCGATTCGTCTCATGCACTGATTTATTTCTTTATTTATATCCTTCTCTTTCTCTTCGAGTATTTGATGTTCCGCTGGGTTATATTCAAATTCTTGTGTAGTTAATTCCTTTAATGCTGTTTTTTCTTGTGAGTATTTATTCTGTAGTCCTTGTTTTTCTTGTTCAAGGTTGTTTAATTCTTGTTGGATTGATGGTTTTCTTTCAATCTCTTTATCCAGTGAATTAATGGTAGTTTTATAATTACTTTTAAGCTTATCATCTCGTTGATAAAGTTTTAAAACTTCTTTATCCATATTCGTGTCATCAAAAACTACTGAATCATGGTAATGGGAGGGTAATTCATTATATTTATTTTTTAAAATATTGTTTAATTGTAGATTTTTAGTGGATATCCGTGTTTCTAATTCTGTTTTTTCCTGTTCAAGCTTAACAAGTTCGTCTTGGATTATCGCTTTCCTCTCAATCTCTTTATTCAATGTCTCAAGTGTGGTATTGTAATTGCTTTTTCGTTTATCTTCGGTTTGATAAAGTCTTAAAACTTCCTTATCCATACTTGGATCATCGAAACTCACTGAATCATGGTAATGGGATGGTAAGTCATTATATTCTTCTTTTAGATTTAGGTATAATGTTTCTATACGTTGGGTAATTTGATTTTCTAAGTCAAGTTTATCCCGGTACTGTTTTTCTAGTTCTTTTTTTTCTTGTTCAAGTTTTTCCTTTTCACTTTGTCTTAACGGTTTTCTACTGATTTCTTTATTTAATTCCAGGATTGTGGCATTATATTTACTTCGCTTCTTATCTTCTTCTTGATAAATCTTTGAAATTTCTTTATTTATTCCTGTATCATCTAAATTAACAAGTTCTTTATAGTGAGGGGGAAAACTTTCATATTGGTTTTTTAACTTCTCATGAATTATTTCTAATCTATTTCTAGTAATGTTTTCTTGGTCTTCTAATTTTTTGAGTGTTATTTTCTCTTTATTTAAACTCTCATAGGATTCAGAATCATTTTTCAATGCCTCAAAATCATAATTCTTATATTTATCAAGTTCATTTTCATTTTTATGGTAAACATTTATTTTATTATTATATTGAGATTCTAATTGTTTTAACTGTCCAAAAACTTCTCGTTTACCTTTTATAATACTTAATTTATTATTAAAATAGTTTCTATCATTATAACCTTTATAGAATGGTGCTAAACCAATTAAAGATATTATTATTAAAAATATGTTAATTGTAAATCCTAATATAACACCAAGAACTAGTACAACAACTCCTGCACCTATTAAAGTATTAGATTGGGATTTTTCATTTTCATATTTACTTTCAATTTCACTTAAATTCCCGTTTTCTTCTTGTAAATCTCCCAATTCACTTTTCTTTTCATCTATATTTTCATCAAGTAATTCAATATCATCTCTTAGTGAATTTGAATTAGCTTGGAGGTTTAAAACATTTTTATAAGTATCATGATTGGATTTTAATTCCTCTTCATTAGTTAAGAATTTAATTTTCTCATTTTTCTCTTTATCCAATCGATTTAATTCATTTTTAACAGATTTAACTTCAGAATTTAAAGTAGTGAATTCTTCAATCCTAGATTTTAAATCAGGTGTTAAATGTTCCAATTTACGTAGCTCATTGCTTAAGAGTGTTTTTTCGGATTCTTTCTCTTCAATTCGTGCGATTTCATTACTTTTTTCATTGATTAATGATCCAGTATCATCGATCTTCTTTGTTAGAGTTTCAATGTTTTCTCTCACTCTTTCACTTTCAACTTCCCTTAAGTTCTTTAATTGTCCATTTATTAATCCAATACTTGTTATCCGATTTTCTAATTCACTGGTGATATGATCTAGTTTTCCCAGTTCCACTTGTAAGTATTGTTTTTCAGATTCTTTCTCTTCAATCCGCGTTATTTCACGTGTTTTCTCTGTAATTAATGATTGATATTCTTTCACGTCTTTTTGAAGATTATTATTTTCTCTAATCTGAAATAATGTATCCCTTAATTCATCTATGTCATCTTTAAGGTCAGAGTTAACATAACTTAATTTATCAAGTTCACTAGTGAGGTATTGTTTTTCTGATTCTTTAGCTTCAATTCGAATTATTTCATTAATTTTCTCATCAATTAATCTTTTCTGATCCTTTATTTTACTTAGAGTATCATTTATCTTCTTTAATTCAATGAAAATCTTTAATCTAAACCTGATTTCATTTATAGTAGTTTTCTTATTTTCTAGTAATTGATTTTTATTAGTGTAGTTCTCCATTAATTCCTGTAATTTATCATATTTCCCTATTTTATCAGTTACTATTTCTTTAAGATGCTCATAATCCCGTTCTAGAATATTAAGTTCCGTATTTAATACCTTTAATTTATCCTTTAGGATTATTTCAGCTTGAGATAATTCATCATAGCGTGAGAGTCTGTTTATTATTTTTTGTCTTTCCTGTTTACTGAGACTTGATAGAGAGTTTAAATCATTTTGTGCTATGAAAATTGAATTTTTAAATGATTTAAAGTCAAGTCCTAAAATATCTTGAATTTGATTATCAACAGTTTTAATAGTATTAGCAATAGTATCCCACGAACCATTAACCCGTTTTTTCAGACTAGCTCGTGTCTTATTTCCTAAACCTCTCTCCACTCGGTATAATATATCTGTTTCAAAATCTAGTCGTAAATTACTTTTATCTTTTCCCCAGGTTATTATTTCATTTTTTTTATAGGGTGTATTGGGTCTAAGTCCGAATAATGCAATGCTTATTGCATCACCTATAGTTGATTTACCACTCTCATTTTTCCCGAAAACACCGATTAAACCTTCATTAAATTTATAAATTTTACGGTTATCATATTTCTTAAATCCTTCCATCTCAAGTTCCCGGAAAATAACCATAATTTTTAATCCTCCCTTACTTGAGATAGGACGTTAACTCCAATATCACGTGCCTGTTTATATTTTTCTTTTTCTATTCCTTCTAATTTCTCAATTCTCTGATTCATATGAGTTTTATAAACTTTAATGGGATTTTCTTCTATTTTTTCGAGTGCAAGTAATTCGTATTGACTTAATTCTAATTCATCTATTATGGAAAACCAGAAATAGTAATTAATGTAATCATTGTAGAGATTCATTTTATGAAGAGTTTTATATTTATCAAAATTTAAATGGCCTTTAAGCTTTAAACGTAATATTAATTCTTTATTAGCATTTTCGAAGAGGTAATTACTAATTTTATGGTCAATATCCTGTATTGATTCATTTATATTCATATTAATTGTTTGCATGGGTCTATTCTTTAAAATGATTTTCTCATAACTTACTCCCGTATCATCTACTTCTAGGTAGAGGAAGCATTTTTCGTCATTCTCTTCTAAGAAGGTCATTTTTTCAGTGCTACCGGAATAACAAGCTAATGTTCCATCATATGTTTTTTCACCGAAATTATGATAATGACCTAACGCGACATAATCCAAGTTCATATTAGATATTGCAGAAGAATCAATGGGATTATCCTCCTCATAATCAGCGTCAAGAGGTGTAATTCCTTGTAAAGCACCATGCATCATTAGTATATTATATCCCTCTTTGACGTTTACTTGCGGTTTTATGAATTTTTCTAATGGATAAAACGGATTAAAGCTTACCCCATGAATATTAAGTATGTTTGATCCTTTATTGAGTGATTTAAATTCAATATTACTATAATTATTTCCTTTAAATACTTTAGCTAGTCCTGCTGCTTCTAATGATTCAATAGTCATGGTTCCTTCTTTAACACCCTTGGGTGCATCATGATTACCACCTATAATAAAAATTTCGGTACCATTTTCATGTATCTTCCGCATATTTTTTATAAAATGGATTCTAGGTGGATTACGTGGAAGAACTTTGTCAAAGGTATCACCACAAATCAATAGTACATCTGGTTTATTTTCAAGAGTAAAATCTACCACTTGTTGATAAGCAGTTAAAAGGTCTTTTCTTCTTTGATAAGATTTTTCATCGGATAGGAAACTGAAATTCCGGTCTAGATGAAAGTCAGCTGTATGAACGATGGTGAAACTCAAATTTAAAAGGCCCCCATATCCTTAGATACGTTAATGTCATCGGATTCCCTTCTATATTTTTTAAGATCTAAATCATCGAAATTATGTATTTTAACTGGTAATGCTAGGGGTATTGCTTCTCCAACAATAACTGCTTCACCAGGATAAAGGGTAGCTATTTCAGTGAACATGTCACTAATATTTTGAGGTGAACCACCCTCTAATATATTCCTATCACTAGAATTAGTTAGTTTCAAGATGATATAGGTGTTGAATTGGGATAAGATTCTTTCATCAAAAAAACGAGGAATTTGTGTTACTGCTCCTAAACCTACTCCAAATTTCCGTCCTTCTCGGACTAATTCTCGCATTACTCCTTTATTTTGAGATTCCGCGGGATCAAGGAATCTCTGAGCCTCCTCTAATACTATGAAAATATTATTAGGATTTTCACTCTTTTGTGTAGCTTGTTTATTATGATTTAATACTCGTCTGGAGAGGATATTTATTAGTATATTTTCGGATCGTTCACTTAATCGTGTGAAATCGATAATTACTATTCTTTTAAATCTTAAATCGTCAATTATTTTAGTGAAAAGGTTTTCTTTATCATCACTGGTAATGAAATCTAAATTACCATCAATAATCTGTTTAATTCTTCGTTTTAAAACATTTCCAGTTTCTATATTTATACCATACTCTTTCTTCATATCAAAAGGTTTAGTTTCGTTTATATATTCTAGTGGATGATCATAATCATTATTAATCTCGTTATCACTGAAGATAATTCCTAAAGCTTCACGTTGCGGTGAACTCCAATCATAGAAGTATAAAAGGTCCCCATAAGTGATATGCCGGTAATTTATTAGGATTTGATTTCCTTTATCCACTTTATCTCCTAAACCATAAATAACTACATTCTCATTATCTAATTCATTTAAACCTTTAGAATTATTCTTAAGGGGATAGAAGTATTCCCCGTGAACATCAAATATTAATATACCATATTTATCGGTTTTATATAAGCCGGCGATTAATGTTTTAACGGTTACTGTTTTACCAGAGCCAGTCATGGCTGCTACGAAAAGATGCTTCTTTACAAGTATCTCTGAATCAAGTAATATAGGGATATCACCTTCACCTGTCATTTCAGCGCGTAATTTACCTATTTCTACATCTCCTTTACTTGATATCCAATCCATTTGCTGGACTGATGGTATTTGTACAGGTGAGAGGTGGTTTGGAATTTTTTTGGGTGGTGCAATATTTCCTTTATTTAATATTCCAATTAAGCTGATTTCAGCTATTCTAGCTAGGATTTCCGATCGTGAATCCCTGAATTCGTAGGGATTAACTTCCATGGGTGAAACTTCTATTTGATTAGACATTTCGGTTAAAAAATCTTCTCTGCCGAGTGTTCTTAGCTTTATATTAGTTACTCTACCAACGAAATGATTTGGTATTCCATGATATTGATCTTCCACTAGTACAAAATCGCCAACATTTACATTAGAGTCTGAAAATAATTTAAATTCCAGTTTATTACTAATATCTCCTGAGATTAAATGACCTATTCCGCGTAAATTAGTTTTATCTGTATCGTTTTCCATTTTAAATAATCCCCTTATTTTTTATAAGTCTAGATAAGTTTCATGGAATGGTTTTTCTCCAACTCGATTAATAAAGTCACCTTCAGATGCTGAAATTTTCTTCATTTTCCGGAACATATTATCTGCATCATTTTGGGTTATTTTAACTCTTTGATGGGCTTTATATAATGCTAAAGGGTAACCAAGTGAATGTTTACTACAATTAATTAAGGTATTAAATATTTCAGGTATACTTAGTGAGGAAGAGATAATGTCGGTTCTGAATACGAAGTTTCCCCATGGTGGGTGATATAAAAATACATTTATACCTTTATCTTTGAATTTAGGGTGAACTGCAAACCATGGTGGCTTTATTCCTTGTTGTGATGCTGATGATTTTGCAGCTGCCGTGTATAATAAACCATCATCGGTTTTTATATCGGAATCTTTAACCCATCCTACAATATTAATTCCTTTTTTACGGCATTCGTTAATTATATTTTTCATTTTTAAGTCATCTTCTACACTGATGAGCGCCATATCTAAAAGTAAGATACTCCCATAGGTCATCTCTTTTACTAAATCTTTAATATGGTTCATTTCCTTTAATTTCAGTAGATTCGATTCCATTTGTCTTAAAGCGATGGTTCGATCTGGATATTCTAATTTATAATGATTTAATTCTTCCTTAATAATAACTTCATCTTCTTTGATGAATGGATTGCTTGAATATACTGAGATTGTTCTAATAAAGATTATTGGGTCAATGACGTAGGTTTGATAGTTATTTAAAGAACTGTTAAAGTAATTTATACGTTCAGCGATTAATTTAACACTACCATCAACACCCACTATTTTCTCACACTTTGATTTATCTGAAACAGGTAAAGAGTTGAAATTAAATTCATCTATTATTTCTTTTAAGGAGTTTGAGGGATGTTTTTTAACATAGGATAATAATTTCTTTATTTCTCCATCATTTACAAAATGAGACTTCATAATAATCACTCGTAATTAATTATAACTAATATTATAATGATTTATAATCGATAATTGAATTATAAGCTACTCATTAAATAAATATTTATAAAAAAAAATTAGCATATTTAAGAAGAGTAATAGTGGACAACTTGATCTGAAATTAATCACCATATAATGATTAAAAACAATCTTTGTTTAAATCTCCTTATGAAAGTTTTTTTTTAGAATAAATGGTTTGATATTAAGTGAATATAGAATATTTTAATAATTATATGATCATATATTATTTCTTATGAAAAAGATAGTTAAAGAACCGTGGTTTGGTAAAAAAAGGATCGGTTGGGGTCCAGCTCCTAGTACTTGGCAAGGATGGATAGTTACACTAATAATGTTATTAATTGTAATAATTGATGTTGCATACTTCAGAAGAAGTATTATCACCATTATAATTTTTATAGTGGCGGTTGTAGGTTTTTTGATAATAGCTTTTTTAACGGGGAAGGATCCGGGAACTAATAATCAAAATTAATTAAAAATTAAATTTAAAAAGGTTATAATGTAGGATTTATAAGGAACAATTAGGTGATTAAATGGCAAATAAATTGGTGGATATAGTATATATAATTTTATTTATAGGTCTTATAGTCTTTTTAGATTTTACATATCTTAGTCATGACTTTTGGATACGGTTGATCGTAAATATATTAATTGTTTTAGTGGCTTTGGTTTTCTATATTTTGTTTTTAAATAAATTATAAAAAAGAATTAGATTATAAATTTTTTTTTTACAAGCTTATAACGGCATGGTTTTAGCCAGTATATGTTGATACTGATGGTTCCCATGTGATCAATGCAACTTTTTAATGGTTTTGATAAAGTTATGGTACATGAAAAGTGGACTAATTCAGTTACATGCAATATTAGAAAAAAAATAATTAGAATTAAAAACTAATTAATGTATTTCATCTTTATCAAGTTATAGGTGACACTCAATACGAGCTGAGAATATTATATTGTATTTTTATTCTTATTCTATGACCAATAATTTGGGATAATTTAATTATTGAAATAAAATGATATAATGAAATTCTTTAAAAGAAAATATGTTAGTAAATTTAAGTTATGTTGTTCGATGCTCTTTTATTAAAACTCCTATAATTCCACCGATTGCTCCTATTATTACATAAATAATAATGGCTATTAATCCTAATAAACCGATTGCAGCCCCTGCTTTAGCTAAAGCTACTCCTAGAATTATGCCAATTATACTGACTATTATTCCCATAAATATGCCGACTAGTACTCCATGTATTGTTCCATTTTTGTAATCTCCGTTTACAGTGTATCCTACGTAAATAGTTGCTATTAAGAAACCTGTGATGCCACCAAATAATCCTATTATACTTCCAACTAATTATTAAAAAATAAAAAGTGGAAAAAAAATAGATTAGTAGATCATTGCCATACATTACTCAACATATTTTTATATTATTAAGAATATAATATTTATTATGAAAGAAGTTTATAGTGAAATTCAGATAAAAGCTTCAGCAAGTGTTGTTTGGGGTATTCTTACAGATTTTGAGAAGTTTGGAGAATGGAACCCATTCATTACGGAAATTTCAGGAAAATTAAAAGAAGGATCTGAACTTAGAGTATTTATGGAACCTCCAAATTCAAAGGGTATGGAATTCAAACCAACATTAAAGAAAGTTGAAACTGAAAAAAAAATTCAATGGCTTGGAAAAGTGTGGATTCCAAAATTGTTCGACGGAGAACATAGATGGATTATTAATCAAATAGATGATAATACTGTTTTGTTCATCCAAAAAGAAAGATTTACAGGAATATTCGTCCCATTTTTCTCTAAACTATTAAAAAATACTAAATCTGGATTTAAAATGATGAATCAGAATTTAAAACAGAGATCAGAGGAAATGATGGGATAAGAACTCAATTTATTTCATTTATAAATTTGATTTTACGAGTTTCTACAAAAAATTTTTAAATTTATTTTATATATAATACAATTTCTTGGGGATTGATTTTCAAGGCATTATCAGATCATTCCAAAGCTTATTGTACATTCCAAGTTATTTAAACCCGATTATTTATCCTCAATTAATAAAATAAATTCGCTTAATTCATTTGTAAAAAAAATATATGTGAGTAAATTTAAGTTTATGTTGATCGCCGGTCTTTTATTAAAACTCCTATAATTCCACCGATTGATCCTATGATTACATAAATAATAATGGCTAATAATGCTAATAAACCGGTTGTAACCCCTGCTTTAGCTAAAGCTACTCCTAGAATTATACCAATTATACCAACTATTATTCCCATAAATATGCCTACAAGTGCCCCATGGATAGCCCCGTTTTTGTAATCTCCGTCTACAGTGTAACCAACATAAATAGTTGCAATTAAGAAACCTATAGCGCCACCAAATAATCCTATTATCATACCAGCTAATAATGTTATTAACCCTTCAATTATTGCACTAAGTATAACTGCTAATACAAGACCAATTATTACAGTTTTCCATTTTACTTTTATCATCTTTTTACCTCCTATAAACGATATTTATATATAATATGGGTCTGCTAGTAAATTAAATGATGTTGATAAGGATTAAGGTTTGTAATTCCATATTTTTAGTGAAATGTCTACAAGCATGTTTATTAATGATTCATTATTGTTAAAAATGGTGGGAAATATGCTGTTATGTAACATTAGGCTTTTGGTTGTAATGGACCATTCTGTAAGTACTTTTCCTGAGTCTTTATTTGATATTTTTACACCTTTGAATTTGTTGAAAAATTCTGTAATAATTGTATAATCTTCTATATTGATTGTTTTTATGTCTTCAAGTATTGTATCTTCCATTAATGCTGCGATTGTAAATGCTTTTATTAGTTTAATATTTTTTTTATGTGATTCGATCATTTTTTTGATTGTTTCTCTTATGTATCCGGGGAAATCTTCAAAATTTATTTTATCTTGTTTATTAATCTGGAAGACTTCATCTATGTTCTGGTAGCTTAGTTGTTTGAGTATATCTATTTTACCTTTTGGAAAGTACTTGTAAATTAAACCTATACTTACTTCAGCTTCTTTTACTATGTCTCGAATTGATACGTTGTTATATCCATTTTTTTCTATTAATTTTTTAGTAATAGAGATTATACGTTGTATTTTAGCTTCTTTATCTCTTTCATATTTCTTGAGCGTCATTTCTTCACACTCTATTACTTAATAGATCTTAATTATTATTTTAAAATTTGATATGATATTATTATTATTTATTTTGTTTTTAATGTTAAATTTGAATCCAAGATTTTTTATTATGTTATACTATTGATTATTTATAGATTCAAATTAATTAAAAATCTTTTTAGGGTTTTAGATTATTTCATACTGTAATAGGTATGTTTATTTAATAATTGGATTCATATTAGAAGTGAACATAGTTCACTATAAATATTGGATTAAGTGGACATAAATATGATGTTAAAATAACTGGATAAACAAAATGGTGGTTTAATGACTATAAATAACATGATTACTAAAAAACAAGGCAGATTGAAATTTTATGCAATTTGTGGCATTATTGCCCCTATACTTTTCTGGGTAATGGTTATAATTGAGAGTATATTAAGGCCGGGTTATAGTCAGTACTACAATTTTGTAAGTGATCTTGGTGTGGGCCCTCTTGCAATAATACAGAATATCAATTTTATTATATTCGGAATTCTAACAATTAGTCTAGCCATTGGTCTTAGAAAGGGATTACCAATCCAACAAAGTAGATCACTGAAAATAGGAGTATGGTTTGTAATATTATTCGCTCTTGGAGTATTGTTAGCTGGAGTATTCCCTGAAAGTTATCTCTCAGCAATCCCCCATAATTATATCAGTGCAACTGCATTCGTAGCTATTATAGCTGCTCAATTACTAATCTGGCAAGGATTAAAAAATGAGGATAGGACTATATGGGGTAGATATGCAACCTATTCATTAATAAGTGGATTATTATCCTTAATTTTTGTAATTTTACTAAAAGTGGCAATTCTTTATGGTTTCTACCCCGGACTCTCCCAACGGGCATTCCTTCTAGTGTCATGGATCTGGATTGGAGTAACAGGATTGAAACTTTATTCATTATCTAGAATGAAATAATTTAAAAGTTTTATATGACGTTAAAAATTCAAATTCTTCTTTTTTTGTATCGATAACAAAAAATATTAAGAAATAAAGTGTAAAAAGTGATTCATTAAGGATTTTTTAATCCTATTAAAAAAAAAATATTTTAATTAAATAAATTTATGGGTTTATTGATTAGTAGTTTCTGAATTACTTGTTCTTTTGCCTCTTCTGAAGGATGCGAATATCCCTATGAAGCATAGTATTGTGAAGACTATAAATGCGGTTTGTATGCTTGTTAGGAGTGCTGGGTATTGTGTGGGTGTTATTTCGACTCTGCCAATAAAGAGTGCGAATATGAGTAGGGCTATTCCCATACTCATAGTTTGCCCGATTAACCGCATGGTGCTTACGGTTGCTGATGCTACACCGTAGAATCTTCTCTCCACTGATCCCATGATAGAATTAGTATTAGGGGAGGAGAATAATCCAAATCCTAAACCTAGAATTATGAGGCTGATTATTATATATTCTAATGATGTTGTCGTGGTAAGAAATACGAAGCCGAAGATTCCGAGGGTTACTATTGCCATTCCTATGGTAGCAATTATTCTAGGGTCATATTTATCTGATAATCTCCCGGCTATGGGTGTTACGATTACCATGAGTATTGGTTGCGCTACTAGGATGAATCCTGCATCTTGAACTGCGAAACCTCTTATGTATTGTAAGTATAGGCTTAGGAGGAATGTTACGGCGAATGTGGCGCTGTAGTTTAGAAGTGCAGCCATGTTAGCGAATGCGAAGGTAGTGTTTTGGAAGAATAGTTTCATATCTAAAACAGGACTGTCAATTCTTAACTCCCATTTTACGAAGGCTACGAGTCCTATTGCTCCTAGTATCACTAGTAGTATTCCTATGGTTGAGGGTAGTGTGGAGAATCCGTACATTATTAGTACTAGCATTATACTGTAGAGGATGGAACCGGTGATGTCGAATTTTTCACCACGGCAAGCAGCCCATTCTCCTTTTAATTTCCATTGAACTAATGCGATTACTAATAAGCCTAATGGTACTAATATGTAGAAGAGGCTTCTCCATCCGAAGTAATAGGTTAGGAATCCTCCTAATACTGGTCCCATTGATAATCCGAAGTAAACTGCGGCAATGTTTATTCCGATGGCTTTTCCTCGTTCTTGTGGGGGGAATATTGAGGTGATGATGGCTAATCCGGTTACGAATATCATAGCGGAGCCTACACCTTGTATTATTCTGAAGATTATGAGGGTGTTGGCGGAGGGTGCTAATGCTGATAGTAGGGATGATATGGTGAAGATTATCATTCCATAAGTGAATATTTTCTTCATTCCATGTATGTCTGCTATTCTTCCGAAGGGTACGGCGCACATTGCTGCTACTAATAGGAATGATGTTGGAATCCAACTTAGTAAAATAGCATCTGTGTGGAATTCAATTCCAATTGAGGGTAAGGCTATGTTGATGGCTGCGCTGATGAATGGTGTTGAAAATGATGCTATGGTTGCCACTATTAATGCGGACATCCGTAGTGACTTGTCGTTTTGATTTTCAGCCATTTTTTAATTCAACCCCCAATAATGATATGAAAAATAAGTATTTTTAGTTTGATTTAAAAAAAAAGAAATTATAAAAATTCTTATGAAAGATTTCTTTGATTATACAACGTTGTGTTTCTGTAGTAATAGTAATTCTTCAGTGGAGAGTTTTTTCCCGCCTAGGAATTTACGATAGATTTCTTGTGCTATTTCTTTTTCCTTCGCATTTTCGTTATGAGTTACTTCATCTTCCTTATAACGTTTTTTAGCTTTAACCTTATCTAAAGCTTTATTTTTAGCTTTTATTTCTTTTAATAATGTTTTAACTTCTTCATGTTTCTGTGAAGCGTTTTCACGGATTTTCATGAATTCAGCATGAGCTTCATCTGCTTTGACTCGTATATCATCAATTTTCTCAAAGTATTTAATCATTTGCTCATGAGTTTCCTGGGCTTGATCAGATAATTCCACTACCCGAGCATGATAGGATTCCGAAAGTTCTTTAAGTTTAACTGCTTCTTCTCTAGTTTCTTCATTTTCTTTCATAGATTGGAGTTGTTTCTGAAGTTCAGTGACTTGTTTAACCAATTCGTTTTCCTTTCGTATATCCAATACTTGGGTTTCTATAGTTTTATCTATTTTCTTTATTTCATCCTGAACTCTTTGAATATCTCTTCGACCCGAGGACCATTCCATCTTCTTTAATTCCTGGTTAGATTCATCTCGGAGTTTTTTATATTTCTTAACTTCCTTATTTACTTGATCACGTTCATTACGATACTTCAAAGCCTTATCCAGATTATCTTTAATACTAGAATTTAAATCATCTCTTAAATGTTTAAATGTTCTAGCTTCTTCATTTAACTTATCTCTTTCTTGAGTAAGTTCTTTAAGTTTCTTTTCTAAACTTCTTTTCTCTTTTAATAATACATCGAAACTTTTTTTAGAATCAATTTCAAAAGAAGATTTATCCTTTTTTACTTCGTCACTGAAAATTGTTAATAATTCTCTTAAATCTTTACCATCAATTATAACGTCAGCTATTTCTTTTACAACGGGTTTAGCATTAAATGCAACTCCTAATCCTGCCTTCTTGAGCATGGATATATCATTTGCACCATCACCTACAGCTGCACATTCTTCTGCAGTTAACTTTTCAGTATCTAATAATTCCTGTAGTATATCTGCTTTGGAACCCTCAACTAATAAGGGACCGCTAACTTCACCAGTGAGTACACCATCTTTTTCATGGAGTATATTATAAAATGCGTAATCTAAATTTAATTCATCCTTTAAACGCTGAGCAACTATTTCAACATTACCCGTGATAGTAGCTATTTTATATCCTCTTTGTTTGAGTTCTTTAATGGTTTCCTCTGCTCCTTCCATTAAAGGAATATCAGTTACTACTTTCTTTACATCATCTATTGATGCTCCTTTAAGTAGACTAACTCGTTTTTTAAGGGATGTTTCAAAATCTAAATCTCCTTCCATAGCTTCTTTAGTTAATGCTGAAATTTCTTTTTCAACACCCATTAGTTTACCTATTTCGTCTATGGCTTCACCATCTAAGAGAACGTTATCAAGATCAAATGCAATAAGTTTAATCAAAAGACCACCATTATATTAAAAATATTTAAAATGTATTATATTATGTTAGAGTAGAGCTAGTTCAGCCAATCTTTCTTTAGTTTTTTCCACACCAAGTTGAGCGTCTTCGAAACTTTTAGCACCAGTACATACTACTTTTCCTGATCCAAATAAAAGTAGAACCACTTTAGGGTCAGCAAGCCTGTAAACTAGACCTGGGAATTGTTCAGGTTCATACTCTGTATTTTCAAGATCCAATGCCACGGATTCTAAATTTAAGGTTTTACCTAAGTTTGCCGATGCTACTATATTTTGTATTTTAATTTCAAATTCGTGAGGTATATCAACATCCAGAGTTCTCATCTTATCCACTGCAATGTGTATGGCTTTAATTGAATCCTCTATTGATTTAGCTCCAGTACAAACTAATTTTCCTGAACCAAATATCAGTGCTGCTGTTTTAGGTTCTTTGAGCTTGTAAACTAGTCCTGGGAAATTCTCTTGGTTATATTCAACTCCTTCTAATGCGGGAGCTACACTTGGGAGGTCAATTGATTTCCCTAGAGTTGCAGAAGCCACAATATTCTCTACTTTTATTTCTACGACTGTCATAATTTCTAACTCCTCCAAAAAATCATTTATTTTAAATAATAATCATTATATACTCTTATTCAATCAAATTGTACAAATGTTAATTTTTTTTATTATTATGATGATTTGAATTAATTTTATAATCATCATTTATAAGTTATTTGATAGAATTTTAGAATTTGTTGGAATTATGTATTTATTTATATATAAAACCATATTTAAAGAGTGTTCACATTAAATTATTTTTTAATATTTTTTTTTATATTATAATAAAAAATTAGTTTTATGCATTATATTATTGTTAAAAAGAAACATTCATTAAAACTATTTTGCATCAAAATTAATATCAACTAAACCTTAATAAAAGGATTTTTAATTCTCATAAAAATTGATCATTTATTTTTAAGCTAATCTTTAACAATTAAATCTTAGTATATAATTTAATATCAAATATATATTTACAATCATATTCCTATATAAATAGAGGATGATTTTTATGAACCCTCGAACATACCGACAGCAGATATCTAATTCTGGTATTGAAGATATGGAGATAAACGTATCATCTTTAGAGAATAGTATGCGAACTTTACATAAATTAAATGATCTGGAAGATTTATTAACTAAAATCAGATACAATCTCCGGGTTGATATTAGAATACTTAGGTTGGAATATATTAAGAAGATGCAGGATGTTGATGAATTAGCCCTTAAAAAAGGATTATTCGGCAAAAAAATGTCAGTTGAAAAAATTTATCAGAAGAAGAAGTCTGTTAAACAAGAGAGAAAAGTTAACATTGCTGCTTATGAAATCATTGAAACCATGATTGAAAATTATTTAACTCAAATTAATGATTCTCGAAACTACATCCAAGAACAAATTCAAAGTAAAGTGCATTAAAAAAAAATTTTATTTAAAAAATAGGAGTTTGTTTTTTTTATGATAGAAGTTGAAGTTAAAGCTCATGTAACTGATTTTAAAGAAATTAAGGATAAACTATCATCTTTAGATGCACGAGAAGTGAAAACAGAATATCAAGAGGATATTTACTTTAATGCACCTCACCGCGACTTTACCCAGACAGATGAAGCATTAAGGATAAGAAGAATAACAAGTAAAGACGGAAATGAAATAATTCTTACTTATAAAGGAGCTAAATTAGATGAATTAAGTAAAACTCGTGAAGAAATTGAGGTTAATATAGAAGATGTGGAAAATACTAAATTAATCTTAGAGAAACTGGGATTCAAACCTGTGAAACCGGTTCAAAAAGATAGAATTTATTATAATATTAATGAATATATTATAACCCTTGATACTGTTCATGAAGTAGGAAATTTTATGGAGATAGAGAAGGTTCTTAATGAAGAAGCTGATTACCAAGATTCATTGGATGAAATATTCAGTTTATATGGGAAGTTAGGTGTAACAGATGGATTTGAAAGAAGATCTTATCTGGAACTTCTCGAATTATCATCTTAAAATATATGATTTAAAAGAATTTAATATATTCTGATTATTTATTTAAAAAAAAATAATTAAATGGAGTATTTTTTTTTAGTAGAATTAAGTAAAAGGTGGAATTAACTTGGATTATTATGTAAGCCCATTTAACAAATTAGTGGATTTAAAGTTCCCTGATGACATTACAGTTTATGATACCACTTTAAGAGATGGTGAGCAAACCCCTGGGGTATGTTTAAGAACTCCGGAAAAATTAAGGATCGCGAAAAAATTAGATGAATTAGGAATTCATCAAATTGAAGCGGGATTTCCAGTAGTTTCCAATGAAGAAAAAAGATCAATCAAAGCTATTGTTAAAGAGGATTTAAATGCAGACATACTTGTACTGTCCCGTACCAAAAAAGAAGACATAGATACTGCTATTGATTGTGATGTCGATGGTATAATCACTTTTATGGGTACTTCACAAATTCATCTTGACCATAAAATGAAGATGAGTCAAGAAGAAATTTTAAACGTATGCATGAAATCTATTGAACATGCTAAAGATCATGGTTTATTTGTAGCATTCTCAGCTGAAGATGCCACTCGTACCGATTTAAATTTTTTAAAGAAAATATATAAGAGAGCAGAGGATTATGGGGTAGATAGAGTACATATAGCTGATACAGTTGGAGCTATAAGTCCTCAAGGAATGAATTATTTAGTTACTGAACTCAGATCCACCTTAAATACAGATATAGCTTTACATTGTCATAATGACTTCGGCATGGCCTTATCAAATTCAATTTCCGGACTACTTGCCGGAGCTAATGCTATATCGACTACTGTAAATGGAATAGGTGAACGTGCAGGTAACGCTTCACTAGAAGAAGTTGTTATGGCTCTTAAAATAATATATGATGTTGATTTAGGTTTCAACATTAAACTTTTTTATGAACTATCCAAACTAGTTGAAGAGTTGACTTCACTGAGAATATCGGAAACTAAACCTATTGTAGGTAAAAATGTGTTCAGGCATGAATCAGGAATACATGTAGATGCAGTTTTAGAGGAGCCTTTAACATATGAACCTTTTTTACCCGAGTTAATTGGACATCAGCGAAGAATAGTTCTTGGAAAGCATTCCGGTTGCCGTGCTGTTAAAGCTAAGCTTGATGCATGTGGAATCGAAGTAACCAGAGATGAATTATGTCAAATAGTGGAAAAAGTTAAAAATCAAAGGGAGAAAGGTAAATACATTAATGATGATCTGTTCAATAAGATAGTGATGTCAGTACGCGGTCCAGTAGACTTATAAAAAAAAATAATGTTTATGTTTAATTTAAAAGAAAAATAGATTTATTAAAAAAATTTTATATTTAATTTTTTTCTGAAGAGATGTATATTTATGAATATCACTGAAAAAATTCTAGCTAAATCTTCTGGTAGTCAGGAGGTTCATCCTGGTGAGATAATTGAAAGTAGGGTAGATTTAGCTATGAGTCATGATGGAACTTCACCACCAACTATTAACACTTTCCATAAGATTGCAGATAAGGTTTGGGATCCTGATAAGATCGCTATAGTCTTTGATCATAATATTCCAGCTAATAATATTGGATCTGCTGAATTCCAGAAGATAACTAGAGCATTTGTAAAAGAACAGGGAATAAAAAAGATTTTCGCCCATGGGGAAGGCATATGTCATCAGGTGCTTCCGGAGAAGGGTTTAATTAAACCAGGTTCAGTAGTGGTGGGTGCTGATTCGCATACCTGCACTTACGGTGCATTCAGTGCATTTGCCACTGGTATGGGAGCTACAGATTTGGCTATGGTTTATGCAACCGGCAAAACATGGTTTATGGTACCTGAAACTTATGAAATAATCGTAAATGGCATATTAAAAGAGTATGTAACTCCAAAAGATCTTATCCTAAATATAATTAGTAAAATAGGTTCTTTTGGCGCTACGTATAAAGCATTAGAGTTTAAAGGAGAAACCATTGAAAATATGGATGTATCAGGCAGGATGACTATGTGTAATATGGCTGTGGAATGTGGTGCTAAAAATGGGATAATGGAACCTAATCAAGCCACTTTAAATTATTTGAAGGAACGTAATGTTTCATCATTTGAAATATTAAATTCTGATAAAGATTCAAATTATGAAAAAAATTTTTTATTTAATGTTAATGAATTAGAACCACAAATAGCCTGTCCTCATAATGTAGATAATGTTTATCCCGTCTCTGAAGTGGAAGGTGCAGGTGTTGACCAAGCCTTTATTGGATCTTGTACTAACGGTCGTTTAGGTGATTTGAAGCTCGCAGCACAGGTTCTTAAGGGTAGACATGTGCATGATGATGTAAGGCTTATAATAGTACCAGCATCAAAAGAGATTTATCAGGATGCACTTAAATTAGGATTGATAGACATTTTCCTTGATTCAGATGCTATAATCTGTAATCCCGGATGTGGACCATGTTTAGGTGCACATATGGGTGTTATTGGAAGTGAAGAGGTTTGTATATCAACCACTAACCGAAACTTTGTAGGTCGAATGGGTGATCCAAAGTCAGAGGTTTATCTAGCTAATCCCGCAGTAGTGGCTGCATCTGCAATTACTGGTGAAATAAAGGATCCAAGAGAATTATAAAAAATATAAAAAAAATATATTATCATTTTAAGGATGAATTTATTATGGATCAAAATATTTTTGATAGCCTTGAAAATATTGAAAGAAATGTTGGTAAGCTTTCCAGTGCACAGAAAATTCTTTTAATTACAGATGGCTCCGTAACCAGCATATTAGATGTTCTAATGGATCATGTGGATATTAACACGTTAACACAAAAATTCATACCCGCTACTAAGGAGATGGCGGGTAACTTGAATATAGATGAAGGGGAAACTGTTAATTACCGGGTAGTAGTTATTGGGGCTAGTGAACCTTTAATATATGCAGTCTCCTTAGTTCCAATAAAAAGATTAGATAATGAATTTAAAGAGGATCTTATCAAAGCTGACACTCCCATTGGACGAATTCTCAGGAAACATAACATTGAATCTCGCAGAGAAATAAAAAGTGTTTATGTGGAGGAAGCTAATCCAGAGCTTTCTGAAATCTTTGGCACGAATTCCCCCATGCTTAGTAGAACTTACAATATTATTCATCATGAAGAAGTTTTAATATGGTTAAAGGAAACTTTTCCTTACAGTTTATTCCGTGAATAAAAAAAAAAGAAAGTTTGGTGAATTATTATGGGCGTGAAGTTCAAGGATATTGTAAATCCAGAATCCATTAAATTTGATGATTTAAAAGGAAAAATAGTGGCTTTAGATGCTGCTAATGTGATATATCAATTCCTTTCAAGTATTAGACAAGCAGATGGAACTCCCCTCATGGATCATAATGGGAAAGTAACCTCTCATTTTAGTGGAATCCTATATCGTACCACTTCATTAATAGAAAAAGGGATTAAACCATTTTATGTCTTTGATGGAAAGTCCAGCGTCCTTAAAAAGGGTACTCAAATTAAAAGGAGTGAATTTAGAAAGGAATCTCATGAGAAGTGGAAAATAGCTTTGGATGAGGGTCGGATTGAGGATGCACGGAAATATGCAGTTAGATCTTCTCGGATGTCAACTGAAGTTGTGGAAGGATCTAAAATACTACTTGAGCTTATGGGAATCCCTTACATACAAGCTAAAGGTGAGGGAGAAGCTCAAGCATCTTATATGGTTGATAAAGGTGATGCTTGGTGTGTGGGATCTCAAGATTATGACTGTATATTATTTGGAGCCACTCGTACAGTTAAAAATTTAACTATCACTGGTGGTAGGGCGAATTTAGAACTTATCTTACTTAAAAATGTTTTAGAGAAACTAAAAATAAACCGTTATCAATTAGTGGATTTAGCTATATTAGTAGGTACCGATTTTAATGATGGAATAAATGGTATAGGTGCCAAGAAAGGATTAAATCTCATTAAAAAATATGATGATGTATATAAAGTCCTGGATCATTTGAATGTTGAATTAGAAGTAGATCCGCAGCGTTTAAGGGATATATTCTTGAAACATGAGTTTATATCGGATTATGAGTTGAAGTGGGGTAATCCTGATAGGGATGGTGTGATTGAATTTTTAGCTGGGGATCATGATTTTAGCGAAGACCGGGTAGTTACAGCTATAGATAAATTGTATAAACTTAGAAAAATTGATAATAGTCAGAGTAGTTTAGAGAAATGGTTTTAAAAAGAAAAGTGTTTATTATAATATTTAAATTTTTTTTTAAAATGGGGGATACTTTCCAAAAATTATTCGCGCATATTTTTGGGAAGTTTCAACCTGTTCCGGATAAATTTTTTTAACCTTATTTTCTAGATCAAATCTATTTTTTGCACCAGCTAGTATTTTCAAGAAATTTATGTAGACTTTTAATGTCTCAGTTGAGGGTGAGCATGGCATTTCTAATGTGATGCAAATATCTTGTTTTTTAAAAATCTTTGTTCTAATTTGAGGAGATACTGAACCAATAAGAACTCCTTTATCTAGTTCGATTAAAGGGGGGACACCCACTCTTTGAATACGATCTATACTGGTTAAAGCGGGATAGCTTTCCGGTTTATAGCAGTGTAATTCAATATACATATCCGGTTGATATTGACTAATTAAATATAATACTTCTTTTCCCACTGTTGATTGGTAATATAGGGGATTTAAAGTACTAATGTACCTACTTTGGTCACAATTATAAAGTACTAGTGTACCATCTTTTACATCATTTTCAGATAACTTTTTAATGGCTTTAATGGTGCTTAAACCTTCTTTACCATGGACACCACCTATAAATAGACGTTTTAATCCTGATCCTTTTTCTATACAATTAAAGAATCCCATACAATTATCCTCATTTTAACCTTAAAGGTTCTATTTAATCAAATAATAATTGAATATTATTATGATAGGAATGGGGTTTTGGAAGTATTATCAAATAATTCTTTGATATATTTTATAGATTAATTTAAAAAAATAGAATAGATGGGATTATTTAGGTTCCCTGCTCCCAACCTTCAATGTATTCTTTTTGTTTTGGAGTTAACTCGTCAATTTTGATTCCCATTGCTTTTAATTTAAGTCCGGCAACGTATTCATCTGTTTCATCCGGTATTTTGTAAACTCCAATGTCTAACTTATTATCTAATAAGTATTTGACAGATAAAGCTTGCATGGCAAAACTTAAATCCATTATCTCTGCAGGATGACCTTGACCGCGTTCACCTGCCAAGTTAACTAATCTTCCTTCAGCTAGGAGGTAGAGTTTACGTCCATCTTCCATGATGTACTCATCTATATCGCCTTTTATTTTATCATGGCTATGTGACATTTCCATTAAATCATTCTGATTAATTTCCACATTAAAATGACCGGAATTAGCCATTATACATCCATCTTTCATGTATTTGAAATCATCACCGGATATTACATCAATATTACCTGTAGCTGTAACTAATAAATCAGCCTTTTTAACTGCATCACGCACCGGCATGACTCTGTAACCATCCATTCTAGCTTCAAGGGCTCTTATTGGTTCAACTTCAGTGACTATGACGTTGGCTCCGAGGCCATTAGCTCTCATAGCTATTCCACGACCGCACCATCCATAACCAGCGACTAATACTGTTTTTCCAGCGATTAGTACATTAGTGGAACCCATTATAGAATCCCAGGTGGATTGACCAGTACCGTAACGGTTATCAAATAAATATTTAGTATATGCATCATTTACAGCTATTACAGGAAAATCTAATGCTTTATCTTTAGCCATGGATTTTAATCTATGGATTCCAGTGGTGGTTTCTTCACAAGCTCCTATTATTTTAGGAATGAGTTCTCTCCTCTCCCGATGTACTTGGAATATCATATCCGCTCCATCATCAATTAGAATATCTGGTTTATAATCTAAAATTTGGTTAATATTCTGATAGTATTCTTCATTGTCTTCTCCTCTCCAACCATACATATTGAGGCCCATTGATGCTCCAGCGGCAGTAGCGTCATCTTGTGTGGATAATGGATTACAACCAGTCATAACCACTTCAGCACCTCCAGCTTGGAGAGTTAAACCTAAATTAATAGTTTTAGGCTCTAAATGTAAACAAGAACTAATTATGATGCCTTCTAAAGGTTTTTCCTTTTCAAATTCTTTTTTAATATGTTCTAAAACAGGCATATGTCTTTGAACCCATTTAATCCGTTTTTCACCCTCTGGTGCTAGAGATATATCTTTTACATTGTAAGTCACGTTTTTTCCACCTTGCTAATTATAGATTTTATTATGAAATAAATTTTTTCAATATTCTTTTGTTGCTTTAAATGATAAATTTAATTAAATAATTCCAATGGTTATTAAAATACCATATTTCACTTAATTATATATTTTATCTAGTTAAAACTTTTGAAAAAATTAATAAAAATAAAAATTTTACTTTTTAGTAATGGGTAATCTATGGAGTGGTAGTTCAGTTAAAAAAAAAACCGTAATTCAATTATTATAGAGATTTTCGATTTACTATTTGATCTTTGATCATTTAAATTTTTTAGAAATTTGGAATTCGTGTTTTAATCTGTTTAAATTGTTATAGGCAAATATTTATATAGTATTATGTTT
>JACWMK010000003.1 GCA_015661405.1 Methanobacterium sp. | reverse complement strand
AATAAAGGAAAAAAGAAGAAAAAACCCCAGAAAATATAAAAAATCAAACAAATAACTAAAATTACCCAAAAATTAACCAACAAAATTAAAAAAAAAATGAAGTAAATAGAAAATCTCTATATATTTCTTGTAAAATATGGGAATTTAAAAATAAATTTTAAAAAAAAATCAATTAATGTTTTAATGATGCTAAAATAACTCATAATTGAATAAAATATTATTCTAATTTTTAATAATAAAATTTATCATTTTACTTCATAAACTGACGCATCATTTGTCCTAAAGGACCGCCCATTTTTCTCTTTCCAAATCCTTTAATAGCTTTCTTGGTCATATTATAATATTTCATAAGCTCTTTGACATCTTCATTTCTAACACCAGATCCTCTAGATATTCTTTTTACACGTGATTGTTTTAAGACTTCGGGGTGAGTTAGTTCATAATCTGTCATGGAATCCATAATTATCTTATACTTTGCTAGCTTTTCCTCTGTTACTTGAGAAGCGTTTTTTGGTAGTTTACCTCCCATACCTGGTAACATATTCATTACTTGTTGCATGGGACCCATTTTATTCATCATTTCAAATTGAGAATACATATCCTTCAATGTGAATTTACCACTCATCATAGCATCCATGGATTCTACATTAACGTCTTCCTCTGCTATTTCTTCTGCCTTTTCTAGGAGAGTTTTAATATCTCCCATACCTAGAAGTCTTGATATAAATCTTTCAGGATCAAAAGCTTCAAAATCATCCAATTTCTCTCCGGTACCAATGAATTTTATAGGTGCTCCAATTTCTGCTACTGCAGATAGAGCTCCACCACCTTTAGCAGAACCATCTAGCTTGGTTATGATTATAGATCCAATATTGGTGGTTTTACTGAAGGCAAGAGCTTGTTCTCTGGCTTGTTGTCCGATAGTACCATCTATGACTAGTATAACTTCTTCTGGATTCACCACTCCCGAAATCTGTTTCATTTCGTCTAAGAGTTCTTGTTCTTCTTTATGGCGGCCTGCAGTATCTATAATTATAACATCTTGTTTTTTAAATTCATTTAAACCTTTTCTCGCTAAGTCCAGAGCGTCAGTATTTTTAGGATCACCATATATAGACAAGTTCATATCTTCAGTTAACTGTTTTAACTGCTCATATGCAGCAGGTCTCCATGTGTCAGTAACCACGATTGCGGGATTAAAACCTTTTTTCTGAAGATATTTTGCCAGTTTGGCAATAGTAGTAGTTTTACCGCTTCCTTGAAGCCCTACGAAAAGTATTTTATAAGGTTTTGTAGTGATTTCAACAGTGGCTGGTTTTTCTCCTACAAGCTTCACTAATTCTTCATAAACAATTCTTACAACGTGTTCTTTAGGGGTTGTGCCTTTAGGTGGTTCTTCATTTAATGATCGGTCTTCTATAGTCTTGGAAAGTTTGAGTACTAATTTAATATTAACATCAGCCTGTATAAAGGCTCTTTGTATGTCTTTTATGACTTCTTTGACAACTTCTTCATCTATTATTGTCATTCCCGCCAATTTTTTCATTGTTTTGGTTAGGTTTTTACCTAGATTGCCCAACATTGTCTGTCACCGGTTTTTATAAAAATTTTTTTATGAAATGATAGTTTTGATATAAGGAAAAAATAATATAAAATTTTATTTAAAATATTTTTATATTAATGAGGTTATTTTTGTTAATTATTTGATAATAACTTAATTGAAATAGTATAACTAATTTATATATATTTTATATAATATATATAATAAATTTAGTAATGTTAAAAAACTTTTTTGAATATATTTATGTACATTAATTATTTTACAGTCATAAAAAACAATTAAAAAGCTTAAATCTATATTAAATTTGAGAAAATCAAATTTTTTGGAACATTTAATATTTTGATGTGATATAATGCTTGAAAATCTTAAAAAAAGTTTATTGAAGGCTCCAATTGTAAAAAAAAAGGAATATAATTATTTTGTGCATCCTATAACTGATGGTATTCCTCTAGTGGAACCTAATCTTATTGAAGAGGTTGTAGAAGTTATTTATAAATATATGAATCATGATGTGGATAAAATAGTATGTATTGAGGCTATGGGAATCCCTATAGCCACTGCATTATCATTAAAGACGGGTATACCCTTTGTAGTGGTGAGAAAACGCACTTATGGATTGGAAGGAGAAGTAAATGTTCACCAAATAACAGGTTATAGTGATGGTAAGCTTTATATAAATGGAATAAAGAGAGGAGAACGAGTGATTCTTGTGGATGATGTAGTTAGCACAGGAGGTACTCTGACTGCTGTTATAAATGCTCTTAAAAGTATTGGGGCTGAAATTATAGATGTAATAGTAGTTATAGAGAAAGGAGAAGGTAAAAGTATCGTGGAAAGAAAAGCGAGAATAAAAATTAAATCATTACTTAAAGTAAATGTAAAGGATAATAAGGTGGTAATAGAAGGAGAAATTTAATTTTTATACTAATGTACATCATTTAAAAATTTTATAGGAAATAATTGTTAAATTAATTTATAAAAATCAAAAAATTAATAGAAATAGTTGCATTTCTATTATTAAATAAAAACAATTCCAACTTGTCATGTCAAACTATCAACTCAAAGTAGATAATATCTTTGAAGAAATAAAGATTATAGATGCACATTCTGTGGGATTACAGTTTCCAGAAGGTCTTAAAATCTATGCCACATCTGTTGCCAAGCGAATAGAAAATGAAACCGGTGCAGATGTTATAATATCTGGTGATATCAGTTTTGGTGCTTGTGATGTTTCAGATACAAGTATGAAAGGTATGGTTGATTTATTGGTTCATTTTGGACATACACCTCTACAATTGGAGTATGATGTGCCTATACTTTTTGTTGAAGCTCAATTCCAACTGAACGTCATACCAGCAATTAAAGAGTCCTTAAATCTATTGAAAAACTATAAAACCATTGGTTTAGTAACCAATACTCAACATCTTCATATTCTAGAAGAAACAGCAAATTTTCTGGAAAAAGAAGGTAAAACAGTAATAATGAAACAAGGTCAAGGAACCAGAAAAGCCCAAGTACTAGGATGTAATTTTTCAGCTGTGGAAGACCTTCCAGTTGACGTGTATTTATATGTGGGAAGTGGAAACTTCCATCCTCTCGGAATTAAACTTTCCACCCATAAACCTGTTATAATCGCCGATCCTTACCGAAATGAGGCTAGAAATATTGATCAATTTGCAGATAGAATCCTAAGAATAAGATTCGCTAGGATTACTAAAGCTAAGGAAGCAAAAAGATTCGGAATCATTGTTTCTTCCAAGAAAGGTCAGCTGCGTTTAGAACTTGCAAAAAATTTAAAAAGCATGATTCATAAAGAAGGAAAAGAAGCATATATTATACTGATGGATCATATTTCTCCTGAACTTTTAGTACCGTTTATGGATTTAGACGCATTTATAGTGACAGCATGCCCTAGAATAGCCATAGACGATGCTAATATGTATAAAAAACCATTATTAACTCCAGAAGAACTTTTGATTATACTTGATAAGAAGAAATGGGAAGATTACAAAATAGATGAAATTAGAATATGCTAAGAAATTAATAAAAAGGTTGTTTAAATTGAATTCATAATGTTCATTATAATAAATAAAAAATAATTAATGAATCATATAATAACTTAATTAGAATTAGATATTAAAAAAAAAAATTCACATCAATTTAAAGATTTCTAAAATAAAACTTTTTTTAAAGTTGAGGTGCAATGAATGAAAACTAAATCTGGAGACTTTGTCCTTCCAGGGGATCCTCTGGGAGTTACAGAAGAATTTGTCCCAGCTGACTGGACTTATGAAGATGATGGAAAAATAAGATCTTTAGTAGCCGGAACAGTTCACATAGACAATAAAAATAAAAAAATATCCATAATACCAAAAACCAACTCCCCATCACTTTTGAAAATTGGAGTAATGGTATTTGGACAAATATCTGAAGTCAGAGGTCAGAGAGCTTTGATGAAAATTGAGGGCGCTAAGGGCAGCACTAGAAGCCTCACCACTTCATTTTCTGGAGGTATACACATTTCACAAGCAGATAGGGGATATGTATCTAAATTAACCGATGAATTCAGAATTGGAGATCTGGTAGAAGCAAAAGTAACTAAGATTATAGGATTGGATAACGTGGATTTAACCACTGCTGAAAATGAACTTGGTGTTATAAAAGCCATGTGTACCAGTTGCCGATATTTCATGAAGAAAGTAAGTAAAAACGAAGTATTATGTCCAAATTGCGGAAGAAAAGAGAGAAGAAAACTTTCTTCAAACTATGAGGGATGAATAAAAATGAAGATCATAAAAGACACTAAAAATGAATTGGAAATAGAAATTACAGGAGAGTCTCACACACTCTGCAATACACTAAGAAAAACCTTAATGGAAGATGATGATGTAGAAGCTGCAGCATATGTGGTGGATCATCCAATCATTGGAGAACCTAAATTATATCTTAAGGCTAAAAATCCACGAAAATCACTTAAGAAGGCAGCAGAAACATTGAAGTCAAGATGTTATGAATTCAAAGATATAATGGAATCTCTTGAATCTTCTGAAAAAATAGAAAAAAAATGAAATGAATCAAAATATTAATAAAAAATTCAGGAGTATAAAGAAGGAAATTAGGATTCTAGGAGTGGATGATGCTCCATTCACACCACACACTACTCAACCAGTCATGTTAATTGCCACAGTTTTCCGAGCTGGACATTGGCTTGATGGTGTAATTAGAACATTTATCACGGGAGATGGTCGAAATTCCACTCATCAAATTATCATTATGGTAAATAACACCCGACATAAAGATCAGCTAGGTGTAATGATGTTAGATGGCATTACTTTTGGTGGTTTTAACATTGCTAACATTAGAAAGATCTTTGAAGCCACAAAAATACCAGTTATTGTGGTAATGAGAAAGTATCCTAATTTAGCAAAGATAGAAAAAGCGTTGAAACGATTTCCCGACTGGAAAGAGCGATGGAATGATGTTTTGGATGCTGGGAAAATATATAAAATTAAAAATGAAAATAAAGACAATTTATACATCCAGATATGTGGCATAGACTTAGAGGATGCTGAAAAAATAATAAAGCTATCATCCACTCGCAGTGATATACCAGAGCCTTTAAGAGCAGCACATATCATAGCAGCAGGAGTAATCACTGGGGAATCTAAGGGTAATGCTTAATTAAATTAAAATTTAACTGTGATTTATAACTTTAAATTATTTAATTATTTTAAATAAATATTTTTGATTAATTAAATAATAAAAATTTTTTTTTAGTGAATATGATTTAAGTTGATGGACGTGATTCAACATTAAACACCCTTTTTTAACAGTAGATGCAGTCATAATATGCGATAATGATTCAATAATACTTATTAAACGGAAAAATTCACCTTATAAAGGATTATGGGCTTTACCTGGGGGATTTGTAGAATACGGTGAAACAGTTGAATCAGCAGTTTTACGGGAGGTAAAGGAAGAGACTGGTCTTAAAATTGATTTAAATAAAATTTCTGGTGTTTATTCAGATCCAGATAGGGATCCTCGAGGACATATAATTACAATATGTTTCACAGCACAGAAAACAGGAGGGAATTTAAAGGCTGACACTGATGCACTAGAAGTAGATTGTTTAAAATTAGGTGATATATTTAAACTTAATCTAGCTTTTGACCATAAAAAAATTATTATTGATGCTTTAACCATTTGAACTTAATTTAAATATTTAGATAATAAATGTTAAAATGAATTTACCCAAAGTTAATATTTAATTAAATATTAAACTAACTAAAATCTACTAAAAAAATATACTTCAAAATAAAGTTAATTAAAAAAAAATATTCAAATTTTGTAGATTCACCAAGTTAATATTAAGGAGGATTTAAATGGAATTTTGCCCCAAATGTGGAACTGTCATGTTCCCCGAGGATAAACGTTTTCATTGTAAAAAATGCGGATACGAAAGGGGAATAACTAAAGAATTAATAAGTAAATATGAAGTTTCTGAAGAGGTAAATGCAAAGGAGAGCATAATATTTACTGATGATAAAATAAGAACTCTACCAACTACACGTGCTATTTGCTCTAAATGTAAAAATAAGGAAGCATTCTGGTGGTTACAACAAACTAGAAGGGCAGATGAATCAGAAACTAGATTTTTAAGGTGCACTGCTTGTGGTTTTACTTGGAGAGAATACGATTAGACTAATGTAAATATTTCTGAAAAAGTAGTTCTTTAGGAGAATAACATTAGAATGAAAGATTCAAAAACAACCCAAAACACCCGTAAAAAGGATTATAAAAAAAAGATGGAATTTTGGAGTCAATCTTTATTTCAAGATTTGAAAAGAATTTTCACTCAGGAAAACCCTGAAGAAAATAATGATACGAATTCTTATGAGAAATCAGACCAATTAAAGAATCAAGGATCTGAAAAACTAGATACAAATTCACTAATTATAAGTTCATCTTCTATTACTCCACAAGAAAAAGTTCAATATCGAAATTCTGAAGGATCAAATGATGTTTCTTTTATGCATAATTTAAAAAATTATTATACAGTTAAATTCCTGAAAGAGAAAAAGAATGTAATAATACGGGCCATAGCACTTGTTTTTGGAATTTTATTTATAATATATGGTGTGACTTTCTCATTAACCGGTTCATCAGTACAGGTTGCATCTAATGTCCTATTTGGAGACAGGGCTATGTTTTCTGCACTTCTAGTTTTAATTGGATCTCTCATAATAGTAACAGTTTTTGCTCGTGAATTACGAGAATTAACTTTTCTTAAAACAATATATAGGGAATTAGAAACTTTTGAAGGAAATACCCAGAGAAATAAAGATGACAGTCTAACTGAAGAAGATGAAGGGAATGATAACGATTAATAAGTCGAATAAGTTAATAATTAGTTGAATATTAAAAAGAAATAAAATAGATAAAAAGGAGGATAAAATGTTTAAAGCAGTTTTAAGTGATTCTAACATTTTAAAAACTAGTTTCGACGCTATTTCTTCCATTGTGGATGAAGTTCAAATGCAGGCAGATACTGAGGGCTTGAAACTCGATGCATTGGACAGATCTCACATCACTTTTGTACATCTAGAACTTAAATCAAGTGTTTTTGATATGTACTCATGCGACGAACCCCTTAAAATCAATGTAGATACTGAAGAGTTAATGAAAGTACTTAAAAGAGGGAAATCAGATGATATGTTGGAACTTGCTGTAGATGAGGGTAATTTGATCATTAACTTCGAAGGTGAAGCTAGACGTACTTTTAAAATACGTCTTATTGATATAGAGTATGAACCTCCCACCCCACCTCAACTAGAATACCCCACAGAATTTGAAATATCTTTTGCTCTACTTAAAAACTCCATTCAAGATATTGACATAGTTTCTGATAAAATATCCCTCATAGTAGATGAAAATAAATTCATAGCATCTGCAGAAGGAGAGTTTGGAGATGCCACTATAGAATATTTGCATGGTGAGAAAATAGATGATAATGCTAAATCAGTATTTTCACTTGAAAAGATAAAAGAAATGTTGAAAGCGGATAAATTTTCAGAAGCAGTGGTTTTAAGATTGGGAAATGATATGCCCCTTAATCTCTCCTTAAAGATGGCCTCGGATGAAGGTGAATTAAGCTTCCTTTTAGCTCCAAGGATAGAAAGCGAGGAATAGGATTGGATGAATTCTTCCAGAAATTAAGAGAAATCCAAAAAAAAGAGCGTAATCTAAGTGGTTTAGCTCCGGTTGGGGAAAACTTTTACTCAGATGTCTTTAAATATTTTAATAGGCTTATGAGGAAGATAGATAATAATCCTTTCTCTTTTGAGTCTTATCTATTACGAGATGCACAGAGAATCATCGCTGAGATATGTGAAAGACGGGAGCATAAGATCAGCAACAGCGCTGTCATGAATGTGCAACGTTCATACCAGTTATTCAAAGAATTGAAGCCCACATCAACTTCACCTATGAAGGTTCCTCGAAACTGTACTCCCGAGGAAGAAAAATTATATCAGGCTTTAGTAACATCATTAGTGACTCATCGTGAAAATATGAGAGATTCTTTAAAGTTTTATTCAGCTCAGAGTCCCATAAACAAGAAATTTGATAATCCTGCTGAAACAGTAAAAAAACCTATAGTGAATTCATCAGCAGAATTATCACATATTAAAGCGGATGATAAATTAAATTCTGATGTAGAAGAGAGTACTTTAGGAAATATTTATAAAAAATTTGGTAACGAACCAAGTCAAAAGCCCTCTTCAGAATATTTAGACCCTTCAAAAAGTATTGAGGGTTTAAAAAGTTCTCATGATTATAATATTGATAAAAATAATGTAAAAGAAAATACTAGACTAAAAAATATTAATAATCAAAAAGCTCCAGCTGAAGTTTTAATGATTTTAGAAGAACTCCCAACCATTATGGGAGTTGATAAAAAGATATACGGCCCATTTTCTCCACAAGATATTATTACCATGCCACAGCCTAACGCTCAGATTCTTATAAAAAACAGGAAGGGGAAATTCATACAAAAGTTATAAATAAACATGAATTTTATAAGTATTTTAATATAGACTTAGAGTTAATTATAATATAGAGTTTACATTAAATTAAATATCAAAAAATTTCAAGCCTAATTATGCTTATTTTATTTTAGAGGTGATTATAGATGAAGATTCCTAAAGAAAGAAGAACTTATTGTCCTAGTTGTAAAAAACACAGGCTTCATGAAGTATTTGAATCAAAAAGAAGAAAAGCCAGCGAATTAAAATGGGGGCAACGTCAATTTAGGCGTGTTACTAGTGGTTACCGAGGTTATCCTAGACCATTACCATCTGGAAATAAACCAGTAAAAAAACTTGATTTACGATACAAATGTAAAGAATGTGGTAAATCTCATATGAAACGTTCATCATTTAGAGCTGGAAAAGTAGAGTTTGTAATGAAATAATGGAAATTTAAAAAGAGGTTTTATTAGATGACAAATTTTAACAATCCAAAAAGCAATTTTTTAAAAGTCAAATGCATAGACTGTGGCAACCAACAAATTATTTTTGATCATGCCGCTTCCAATGTACAATGTATAATTTGCGGCAAAACTCTGGTAAAACCAAGAGGCGGAAAATCTGAAATTGTTGCCCAAATAATCGAAGTCTTAGATTAATTAAATTTTTTTAAACATTTTAGGTGTTCTATATGGTAAGAATGAGGAAAGAATGGCCAGATGAAGGAGATCTGGTAGTAGGTACAGTACAGAAAGTTCTAAATTATGGAGCATTCGCTGTATTAGAAGAGTATCCTGGAAAAGAAGCTTTCATCCACATATCAGAGGTTTCCTCTGGTTGGGTAAAAAATATTCGGGATCATGTGCGAGAGAACCAGAAAATCGTGGCCAAAGTACTGAGAGTAAATCCTCATAAAGGTCATGTAGATGTTTCCATGAAAAGGATTAGGGAAGATCAAAGGACCCGAAAAATCCAACAATGGAAAATAGAGCAAAAAGCTGAAAAACTACTTGAATTTTCAGCTAAAAGTATAGGTAAGGATCTAGATACAGCATATGAGGAAGTCGGTTATTATTTGATGGATGAATTTGGTGATCTTTACGGGGCTTTCGAAGTTGCTGCTGAAGAAGGTGTAGAAGTTCTTTTAAATAGGGAAATAGATGAGAAGTGGGCGGAAGCTATAACTGATATTGCAAAGAAGAATATATCCCCTCCTGAAGTTCAGATAACGGGTTATGTTGATTTAAAATCTTACGTAGCTGATGGGGTAGACGTAATAAAAGATGCTCTAGTATCTGTTAAGGATGAACATATTCGTGTACAGTGTGTAGGTGCTCCCCGATATAGAATGACAGTTAAATCATCTAACTATATTGAAGCAGAGACTATACTTAAAGATGCAGCTCAACTAGCCATAGATGCTGTGATAGAGGCTGGTGGCGAAGGTGAATTCTATCGTGAATTAGAATGAAAATGAAAATGAATAAATGCCGATCATGTGGTGGATACACATTACAGAATAAATGTCCCTACTGTGAAGGAGATTTAGGTGTAGTTTATCCCCCTAAATACTCTCCAACAGATAAGTACGGAAAATACAGAAGATTATTAAAAAAGCAAATGCTGAAAACCAAATAAAAAAAGGAGCTGGTTTAGATGAAAGATACCTTTATTAAATTATTGAAGGATGTAGATCTCAACGAACCAATCTTGATAGAGGCTCTTCCAGGTATAGGGCATGTAGGTAAATTAGTGGCAGAGCATATTATTCATGAACTTCATGCAGAGAAATTTGCAGAATTATATTCACCATCATTCCCTCCACAGGTATTTGTAGATGAAAATGGGCTAATTGAACCAATGAAAAATGAGTTCTATTATCTTAAATCAGCAGGAGCAGATCAGAGAGATTATATAATACTGGTGGGAAATACTCAAGGTTTAAGTCCAGAAGGTCAGTATGATATTTGTGGTGCTATAATTGATTTTTTAGATAAACGTGGAGTTAAGAGTATCTACACTCTCGGTGGACTTGGAACTGGTCAACATGTTGAGAAAACGAGGGTTTTAGGAGCAGCAACAAGCAAAGAGCTTACTAAAATGTTGGAAGGATATGAAGTAAAACTTAGATCAGCAGACGGTGGAATAATCGGTGCATCAGGTCTTCTTCTAGGCTTAGGCATGTCTCGGGGAATGGATGGGGTGTGTCTTATGGGAGAAACTCCAGGATATTTCATAGATGCAGATGCATCCAAGGCGGTTCTGAAAACATTAATTAACATACTCAAATTAGAAGTTGATGTTGCAAAATTAGAAGAACGAGCAGAAGAAACACGTAAAATGATATCTAAAGCCCAGCAAATGGAACAAGAGATGTCAGATAGAATGCACGTTA
Source organism: Methanobacterium sp. (assembly GCA_015661405.1). Classification (GTDB taxonomy): domain Archaea; phylum Methanobacteriota; class Methanobacteria; order Methanobacteriales; family Methanobacteriaceae; genus Methanobacterium_A. The sequence continues at coordinate 74,231 of JACWMK010000003.1, read as the reverse complement.
CACCTGGAGATGAAGATCTGCGATACATTGGTTAAAAAAAAATTTCTCTTTCAAAATAAATTTGAAACTTAAAAATTTGATAATTTTAACCTGCCTACTTTTTGATTATTTTTATATTTTTTTTAAATTTTCAAGTAAATAAATAATCATAAAAAAAATCTAATTAATATAAATACATTTAATCGATGTGTATTAAAATGATAATCAACGCTGATCTACATATTCACGGCCGATATTCTATGGCAACTTCGAAGAATATGATTCCTGACGTTATTGCTCCACAGGCGAAACTGAAAGGATTAGATTTAGTGGGAACTGGAGATGTGTTGAATTCTAAGTGGATTCAAATCCTTGATGAAACTATTGAAGAAACAGAAAACGGTATATTCTCCATCAAAAATGAAAGAAGAAAAGAAAATACCCGCTCCACATGTAAATTTATTTTAACCGTGGAAGTGGAAGATATAAAAAGAGTGCACCATTTAATGATTCTACCCTCTTTTGAAGCAGCATATGAAGTTAAGGAAGCATTACGTGGGAATTTAGATTCTGATGGCAGACCTAAAGTTCGTATGGGTGCTTTGGATATAATGGACATAGCACACGAACAGGACTGTCTTTTTGGACCTTCTCATGCATTTACACCCTGGACTAGTTTGTATAAAGAATATGATAGTATATATGATTGTTATTTTGAAAAACCTGATTTTCTGGAATTAGGACTTTCAGCAGATAGTGGAATGGCAGATCATATAAAAGAGCTTCAAAACATTCCTTTCCTATCCAATTCTGACGCACACTCTCCATGGCCACATAGATTAGGAAGAGAGTTCAACGAGTTAAATGTTAAAGAATTAACATTTAAAGAAATTAAAAATTGTATTATAAAAAATAAAATAAAAGCAAATTACGGTTTTGATCCTCAATTAGGTAAATATCATAAAACAGCCTGTACCAAATGTTATAAAGTATTTAACATTACTGAAGCATTAAAAAATAAAATGAGATGCACATGTGGGGGGACAATTAAAAAAGGTGTAGATTATAGAATATATGAACTATCATCTTGGAATAAACCTCATCATCCACCTAACAGACCACCATACATTCATATACTTCCATTAGCTGAAATAATAAGCTTGGTATATAATAAAGGAGTTACCACGGTTTATGTACAGAAAATTTGGAAGGAACTGGTGCAGAAATTCGGAAATGAAATATCAGTCCTTATATATACTCCTTTGGATGAGCTTAAGAATAATTATCCTGAACTTATATCAGTTATAGAAGCATTTCGTAACAAAACTTTACAAATACAGTCCGGTGGAGGGGGAAGATATGGTAAGATTCTATTGGTCAATGATAATGACGAGGACTCAAAGAATGATACCACCGATAATACACTAGATAATTATTTTGGATAAATATTTTATGTTATTCAGTCACGTTCAACTAATACAAAACGATTATCATCTAGATCAGCAAAAATTGCTTGCATTACACCCCACTCCTGAATTTTAGGTTCCTCAATGAATTTAACTCCCTTAACATTTAAATCTTTATATGTCGACTTCATATCATCTGTGGTAGTTTCAGCACCCGATGGCTTAACCTCCAGCCAAAGGTAACCATTATCCATTTTTAATATCAGCTTGCATTCCAAAACCAAGCTTTTCCAAGTAGAAATCCAAGGCTTTATCCTGGTCTTTTACCCATAAAGCCTACTAATCTCATTTTTTTTATCATTTGTAACCATCTTCCATTTCATTTAATTTTAGAATTATATATTTATTTTCGGAAAGTTAAAAATCTATTCATAAAGAAAATAATCAGTTAAAAAAATATTAAGGAGTGATTCATTGAATATTAAAGCTACTATAGGAATATGCAGTCAAAACATCAAGGATAAAGACAAATTGGTTGTTATACCTAAGGATCCGGATGAGTTTAAGAATAATGAATTAGTTCTAATAATATCAGCTCAAGATTTCATCAAATTTTCTGAAGAGTCAAATGGAGTAATAAAGTTTATTAATAGTATTAAGGATATGGAAATAAATAAGAAATAGATATTTATAGTCTAATGTAAAATTATTCCTAATAGTTGATAAAAGAAATACAAAAAATTTATCATATAAATATTTAATATTAATAAAATAAAAGTGCAGGTGAATGATAATGGCATTTATTAGTATGCCCTACGCTGACGTAATTTTTATAGTACTTATAAGTGGATTTATTGTAATTACTATAATGATGGAAATATTGAGCAAAAATTTTTCGTGGCATAAAGAATTAGACTAAAAAAATAATATATTTTAACATTTAAATATTCCTACTTTGTTTTTTTTTGAATTAAATTATTTTATATTTTTTGTAGCGGACCCGCCGGGATTTGAACCCGGGACCCTCAGATTAGGAGTCTGATGCCCTATCCTGGCTAGGCTACGGGCCCTCTCAAATTTTTATAAAATGTCTTATTAAAAAAAAGTATATTTAGCGGACCCGCCGGGATTTGAACCCGGGATCTTCGGATTAGAAGTCCGACGCCCTATCCAACTAGGCTACGGGCCCGCAAGATTTTATAATTTAACAACAATTTTTTTATATATTTTTTTTTACAGATAAGCAGGTGATTCCTGTCCGCCTTGCTCTCCTTGGACAGTATTTGCCAATTCTTTTAGACGAGCTTCAATTTCTTCAGCTTCTTTTAAAAGTGGTTCTGCATTAATGTTTATATTTAACATCTTATTTAAAACATCCACTACACTGGCAGCTGCCCGAGGATCTGGATATTGGTTTAATACTTCAGCGAAAAGACACGATGCTGAAATATTCTTAATAGTACTTCTAGTTAAAAGAGTACCCGAGAGGCCATTTATATTACCAAATGGAAGTATAGGTATTTCTTTATCACCAAGCTTTTTAAGAGCTTCTTCAGAATTTGCAGCTCCAGCTATTCCGCCTGTTTTTTCTCTTACAACTATACTATTAAAAGTTATAATTTCTTTACTTTTATTTTTATCTGCCCAATCTACGATAGCATTAGCCATATCATAAGCTACTGCTGGTGGTATTATGAAATCGGATAAGAACAAAACAATCCCATCTGCACTATATACTCGGAATGGATGAATTGCCATACCTTTATATAATACTGCTAGTGGGGGGAAATACTTGGAGTCTATATATCCAATTTGTTTCATGTTAAGTTCTTCCACCAGTAACCAGCCCAAAATGTTACCAATCAAACCTAGTTCTGGTGATCCCTCGAGAATCACCGCATCCTTCACGTCTTCAGAAACTATTTTACAACATTCTACTTCTGTTTCAATCATTTTAACCATTTGATGCACCCCCTGCGCCACCTACATTTTCACCATTCTCAGGGTCTATGTGGATTTCTCCTACAATTTTATTATTTAAGATAACTGGTATTATATAGATCTGTTTACCACTTAAGTTTTTCAATTCGGGTTTACCTGCTGAAGCTTTTGGTTCTTTTATATATTTTTGAGCTATTATCTTTGCTTCTTCGGGTAATATATTCATATTAATAACCTCCAGTAATTGTTTTGTTTAGGGTTAATACTCGATGTTTTCGTTTTGAAGAAGTATCATTGGATTATAATAGTTCTCAAACATACTATTATATTATAAACCACTTAAATTATCTTTTATTAAATCTCAAATCTATTAAATTATATTTTTTTCTTATTCAAATCAAATCTTTCGTGAATTGAAATTATCGTTTTTATCAGTTAATGATTGAAAATTAAATTTAAATATTTTATAGTATATATAATTTTCATTTTATCTTCTAAGGAAAAGCTTATAATTATATATTAATCAATTGAAATACTGATGTTCATTATAAAAACATGAGGTGATACATTTGAGCGAAAAAATAGTTATATCGCCAACGTCACGGCAAGAAGGACATGCAGAGTTAGTCATGGATGTCGATGATGAAGGAATCGTAACTAAGGGGCGATACTTTAGTATTACTCCTGTAAGAGGCCTAGAAAAGATAGTTACAGGCAAAGTTCCAGAAACAGCACCAGTAATAGTGCAGAGAATCTGTGGTGTCTGCCCTATACCTCACACCCTAGCATCTGTGGAAGCTATGGATGATTCATTAGGTATAGAAATACCAAAAGCAGCTAGACAATTAAGAGAACTTCTCCTAGCAGCACACGACATAAACAGCCACGCAATACATCAATTCTTGATTGCAGCTGATATTGTGCCAGCAGATTTAATGGTCACAGCCATTAACTCCGTATCAGAAATAAGGAAAAATGCACAGTACGTTGTTGATATGGTTGGTGGGGAAGGTATACACCCATCTGACGTTAGAATAGGTGGAATGGCTCGTAATATTAGTGAATTAGCCAGAAAAAGACTTTACGCTAGATTAAGAGCATTAAAACCAAAATTAGATGATCATGTTGAATTAATAATTGGTTTAGTAGCTGATAAAGGATTCCCTGAAGGTTTAGGTGTTACCAACGCACCTTCATTAGCTACTCACCAACTTTATGGTGATCGAACCAAATTCGACCTAGACAGATTCACCGAAATAATGCCTGAAACTTGGTACGATGATCCAGAAGTAGGTAAAAGAGCTTGCACAACTATACCATTATATGATGGTTTAAATGTAGAAGTAGGACCTCGAGCCAGAGCTGAAGTATTCCATGGTTTTAAAGGTAAAGGAGTAGTAGCTCAGCACGTTGCAAGAGCATTAGAAATGAAAACTGCCCTTTCCAAAGCAATAGATATCCTTGGTGAACTGGATACCTCTGCACCTGTAATGGCTGATTATGATGTTACCGGTACCAATAAACTAGGAGTCGGTGCTATTGAAGGTCCAAGGGGAATGGACGTTCACATGGCTCAGGTTGCTAATGGAAAAACACAATTCTACAGTGCTTTGGTTCCTACTACCTGGAACATACCAACTATGGGGCCCGCAATTGAAGGTTTCCACCACGACTTTGGACCTCATGTAATCCGAGCCTACGACCCATGTTTATCCTGTGCAACCCATGTGATAGTAGTAGACGACGAAGACAGGAGCATCATTAAAAACGAAATGGTCAGGATCTAAGGGAATAATATGGCATTTGATGCAGAGATTTTAGTTATAGGCTGTGGAAACATTTTATTCAAAGATGACGGATTTGGACCAGCAGTAACAGAGGCAATGGAAGAACAATTCAAAGAAACTGAACTTCCCGATAATATAATGATTATAGATGCAGGAACCGGCGGTCCCCACTATATATTTAGTTTACCTAACGAATTATGGAAAAAATTAATAATAGTGGACATAGTAGAATTTGGAGCGGAACCCGGCACCTTAAGAAAGTTCGATGTTTCAGAATTACCAGAAGGATCATATGAGAACGTGCATTCCTGGCCAGTAAGCCAACCATTGCACGAACTAAGTGAAACTTATGAAGTTATAGTTATTGGATGCCAGCCAAAATCTGTCTCTGCACCTGACGTAGAGTTAGGTTTAACCAAAAATGTGGAAGATGCCATTCCAAAGGCCATTAAAATGATTTTAAAAGAAATAGGGGTCTAAAAGTAATGATAGCCCGTATAAAAGAATTTTTAGGAATGGAAGCACAACCAAAAGAAGTAGCTTCAAAACAGGAGGTAGAAAAAGTGGCGGAAGAAAAAGCTAAACCAAGAATTGGATACATCCACCTTTCAGGATGTACCGGGGATGTCATGTCTTTAAGTGAAAATTATGACATTTTAGCACCATTACTCACCGAAATGGTGGATATAGTATATGGACAAACCCTAGCAGACGTGTGGGAAATGCCCGAAATGGACGTAGCCCTAGTTGAAGGATCAGTATGTCTTCAGGATGAACACAGTGTCAAAGAACTTATGGAAGCGAGGGAGAAAGCAGGATTAGTGGTGGCTCTTGGTTCATGTGCAGCAACAGGTTGTTTCACCAGATATTCACGGGGTGGACAACAAGCCAAGCCAAATCATGAATCATTCGTGCCAATCGCAGACTTGATAAAAGTAGATGCTGCTTTACCAGGATGTCCACCTTCACCAGAAATCATAGCCAAAACGGTGGTTGCCGTAATCAATGGTGATATGGATTATTTACAACCCATGATAGATCTAGCAGGATACACAGAAGCAGGTGGATCCGATTTACAGAACAAAGTAGTAAATCAGGCTCTCTGTATAGGATGTGGGACCTGTGCTATGGCTTGTCAAACCAGAGCACTTGACATGACTAATGGAAGACCAGAACTCAACGAAGACAGATGCGTGAAATGCGGAGTATGCTACGTCCAGTGCCCAAGAAGCTGGTGGCCAGCAGATCAAATTAACAAGGATTTAGGATTATAAGGAGGTTGTAAAAAATGGTATTAGGAACATACAAACAAATTACTCTTGGAAGATCAACCGACAAACAGATCCAGAAAATTTCACAGGATGGTGGAATAGTAACTGCCCTTTTATGCTTTGCTCTAGATGAGAAAATCATAGACGGCGCAGTTGTAGCTGGACCTTCCGATGAAATGTGGAAACCAGAGCCAACCGTGGCAATGTCATCCGATGAAATTATGGCTGCAGCAGGTACCAAATACACACTATCCCCAAATAACATGATGCTTAAACAAGCAGTTAGACAGTATGGATTAGAGAAAGTAGGTATAGTTACAATTCCTTGTCAAACCATGGGCATAAGAAAAATGCAGTCCTACCCATTTGGTGTAAGATTCATGGCAGATAAAATCGCACTGGATATTGGAATATGCTGCACTGAAAACTTCCCATTCGAATCACTAAGGACATTCATTTCAGCTAAAGCTGGAGTAGACTTTGATTTAGTGGAAAAAATGGATATCGGTAAAGGAAAATTCTGGGTGCACACTCAGGATGAAGTAATAAACTTCCCTATCAAAGAAACACACGGATACGAACAAAATGGATGCAAAGTTTGCCTCGACTTGGTTTCAGAACTTTCAGACATATCAACAGGTTCAATAGGTGCTCCTGACGATTGGTCCGCAGTTCAGGTTAGAACCAATATTGGTGAAACTGTATTCAAAAAAGCAGTGGATGCTGGTGCTATTGAACTTAAACCAATAGATGAAGGCAAATTCGGTCTTGAAATGCTCACCAAACTAGCGAAATCAAAAAAAGAGAAAGCAATGAAGGTCATAGACGAGCGAAAAGCAATGGGATTACCAGTTCCATACAAAGCCAGCAATGAAAAAGAAGATCCATTAGCTAATGTGTAAGAAGGGATGAATATTCCCTTAAATTCTTTTTTTTTAAAATTTATTTGTAATTCATAAAATCTTAATTACCATATTTTATGATTAAAATTCAGTAAATTATTTATGATTCATTCAGTTATAATATGACAGCCATCAGGTTCCACAATAACGGTATGTTCTGCTTGAGCTACTCTTGCATCACTTTTCTCTTTAAGAGCATGATATGGATACAAGGCTCGTGAAGATATGAGTTGGTTCATAGCTAAATTGAATTGATGGCCTTTAAAACTCTTTTGAACCCATCTCTCTGCGAAAGGTAAATTATGGTAATTCTGTTTAATAATATCTAATAATTTCCTAGCTTGGACCATTCTCAAAGGACGATCTCTCAAGAAGCGGAAGATATAAACTTCTTTCATATCTGTGACTCTTCCCACACCATTAGTTACAAACGGTTCAATAGCCAATACGTCCCCTTCCCTTATTTTATGCTTATTTTCGCCTTTAACATTAGGGATGGAAAGTCCTGAATGTAGAATCCATCGATCCATACTATGCCCAGTAAGATTTGAAACAGGATTTAAATTTTCAGCGTTAACAGTATCCTCCACTATATTGCCAATTTTTTCTAGTTCCACGCCATCTTTTATGACACTAATCACATTTTCAAGCGCTTTTTGTGCAGTTTCAATCAATTTAAATTGAAATTCAACTTCTACTTCAGGGAGTAAGTCATCAGATCCTACTTTATCTCCACCCACCAAAACAGTCACAGCAGAATCCGCAATATATCCATCGACTTGGGCTCCCAGATCTATTTTAACTAAATCACCCAAATTCAGGAGGGATTCATCATTAAGGGGGGAAGTATAATGTGCAGTAACTTCGTTGATTGAAATATTGCAGGGGAATGCTGGCTCGCCTCCTAGTTTCTTTATTTCCTCTTCTACAAATTCAACTAGATCACATACTTTCAGGTTTTCTTTAACTTTATTAACAGCCATTCCTCTAACTTTGGATACTATTTTACCGGGTTTTTCATACATTTCTATCATAAAAATCACAGTTTAGATATTTTTAAAAAAAATCATTCAAATTATTTTTAGATTACAGAGACCATGATTAGAATTAATTTCTATTCTTAATCTAACTTTATTCAAACTTAACTATTAATATTTTCAATTTTAGAGTGAAAGTATTCTTTAGGGTTTTTACCACATAAAAAATTATTTAAACTCTGAAAAGATTACTAATATCGATAAAAGACCAGTATTAAACGATTAGATAATATTTATATATAATTAAATATAATATAATTAAAGGGGGAATAATGAAATGGCTGATATAGTTACAATTCCACAAAATTTATTCTATATAATTATAGCATTCATTGCAGTGATAGGTCTTATATTCGCACTAATGCAGTGGAGAAGAGTTAGAGAATCTCAAACTAACGTTATGTTTCTTGAAAAACAGGCTGAACTTAGAAAAATTGAATTAGTAGAAAAGGATTTAGAATCCAAACGAGTACTAGAAAATGTTATTCCACTTCCTAAAGAACAACAAGATAGACTATCTGATATTCGTAAAACATCAACAGATTTCATGCACAAAGCAGGCTATCTCCACAGTGAAATAAATGAGAGAGTAACTCTTTTAGAAACCCGTACAGAGTATTTAAAACTTCAAAAATTACTCCAGGACATTGAAATGAAGGAAAAAGAACTTGACAAAAGAACAAAAAAATCTGAAGGATCAGATAATGTACAGGCCGTTAAAGGAATTAAGGGTGGCAAATAAGTAAATGACAGCATTAGAACTTTTTGCAATCTTAGTTTTAGCTGGTGCAGTAATAGTACTAATTTACTATTATCTCCTAGATATGGGGTTTTCTTTCAATAGGATAAGAAGTAGCAATAATGGAAGTAGAACAATGGGAATAACTGAAAGTGTATCTGGATTAGGTGGCAAGATAAAAGAAACTGGCACTAAAGTTAAACAAACTACTGTAAAAACCACTAACACTGGTACTAAAACAGAAGGTGGTAGTATGGCCGGAATGAGCGAAAGAATGGCCGGAATGAGCGAAAGAATAAAAGGCAAAGTTAAAGAAGTGCCTATAAGTACAGATCTTTTATCTAATAGAATAGAAACTTTTTTAGATGAGCAAAGTGACCAACTCATAAAAAATTGGGATTTAGCTACAAAAAAAGACTTATCTCATCTAGAGAAAAGGTTTGATAAAGTCTCTTTGGATTTTGGTGAGCTGGAAAAACGATTCAATGAGTATCGGGGACATACTAATAAAAAACTCGATCACATCGATAAAAGATTGAAAAAATTGGAAAATCCAGAAGAAGAATCTAAAGAATAGATTTAGAATATTAAATTTATAATTAAAGTTTAATTAAATAAACTTTTTTTAATACTTTATCTCACTTATAATATTATCATATACTTGTTTATCAAATTTTTGAATTATTTTGAGAAAGAATATAAGAATAATACAAATCTTTATATACTCTAAAAGCAAACGGTTATAGTACAGCGGGGTGGGGTAGTCTGGTGATCCCGCGGGGCTCATAACCCCGAGAGCCCTAGTTCAAATCTAGGCCCCGCTATTCATACTTTTTTATTGGTTAATGGCAAGCCGAAGGGCAGCTACCGGTTTTTACAGTAATTCTGTAATTTAAACTGAGGAAACTCCACCCATCACACAGAACCGTGGTGCCCATAAGGCCACCTGTTGAGAAGCAGGACACTGGAGCAGAAACGACACGTCTTCTGATGGATGAATATGAAGCTTAGCTGATCGACATTAGAAGGAACGGTGAAACGGCTATTCCGCGGGATGCAAGGACAAATGCTGCTGATGAATCACTGTATGAGGTAGAGGTAGTTCGCAAAGATGAATGCTGCCATGAACAGAAGGTGGGTTACTCTCGGCATGCCATTAACTCTCCCCCCATATTTTTTTTTCTATATGAAAATTTTTAAATTTTATTCATATCCAAATAGATTATATTTTGTATAATTATTTAACTCAATATGATTCATTTTAGAATTAAGTTATGGGTTCATTTTAAAAATTATAAATGATTGTTCTGGTAAGAAATCAAATTTTTCTGAGATATAAAAACCGCTTTCTCCAACTTATCTATTAAAACTTATTCAGGTACATAATGACCAGTAAATTTCAATAAAAGAAAAACATTTCTTATTATAATCTATTAAAGCTATTTTACCATTGGATTTCAGAAATTTTTTTATATTTTTAAAGTAATTTGTGGGTTCGGGCAGATGATGAAATACATTTCGTAAAAATAATATATCAACACTCTGATCTGGTAAAATAAATTCACTTTCATTAGCTAATACTACTTTTATATTTTCCCTACTACCCTCGATCTATATGTTTTCCGTGAAATCCTTCAAAACGTTTAAATATTTTATTGCTCATTTCTTGCCTTTTTGCTGTTAAATCGTACCTTCCATCTTCTCTTTTGCTTATTAGATTTTCAGATACCATTTTTTAAGCATAGGATATATGGAGCCGGGTGAAGGTCTTTTGGAGTGGCTTTGGCCCTTAAAATATTTGGTGTAATCCTTCGTGGTGAGCTTGGACTGAGTCCATGATTTCTACGCCATTTTGAGGTCCATTTTCATCCAGTGTGTGGATTATCCATATTCTTAAACCTCCGAGTTTTTGCATTTCCCCTATTCTTTCATGGAAATTTTGGTGAAGATCTTTAAATTTATCCCACATTTTTTATCATTTCCTCCTTTATCACTGATTCGATATGGGCATCGTCATTTGATATCTAATACGAGTTGTGCTAATTTTTTAATTTATTTAGAAGTTTATTCATAAATAACTATCAAGTTATCGATATCGGATACTTGATATTACACTCTAATACTATATAAGCTTTGGGTGAAATCATTTTAAAAAAAGAAACAAATATTTGGATCGTAAAAAAAAACTTAATTAATTTAAAAAGAATTTTTCATAGAAATTTTGATTCAAATACTCATCATTCAAAATAAAAAAAAGTAAACATCTTATTCCTTACAATATGAATTTCAATCAAATTATAAAGAAATATTATATTTTTTTTTTAAGATTCAACTGTGACTAATTGCATCCTTAACCTTACCTAAAAATCCTTTGCCTTCAGTATAGATCTCATCACCACTTGCACTGGCGAATTCACGTAAAAGTTCCTTTTGTCTACTATCCAAGTTTTTAGGAGTCACTACTTTAACTTTTACATATAGATTTCCTTTACCACCCCAGCGCATATGGGGCATACCATGTCCTTTCATCCTAAATGAAGTACCGCTTTGTGTTCCTGCAGGTATTTTAAGATCTACTGCATTATCTAAAGTAGGTACTTCTACAGTATCCCCAAGTGATGCTTGCACAAAACTTATTGGCATATGATAAATTAAATCAGCACCATCACGTTTAAATAAGTCATGTTTCTTTACTCCTATCATGATGTAGAGATCTCCTGGTGGTCCTCCACGTTCTCCGGCATTACCTTCTCCATGTACACGTATCCTATTTCCATCTTCTACTCCTGGAGGTATTTTAATATGGATAGTGCTTTTTTCTCTTACAATTCCTTTTCCTCTACATTTATTACATGGAGTTTCTATTATTTTTCCTTCGCCATGACAAGTGTTACATGGTCTTATAGTGGCAAACTGACCTAAAGGAGTATTGCTGATATGGCGGACTTGTCCACTTCCACCACACGTGGGGCATGTTCTAGGATTTGTCCCAGGCTCAGCTTTAGTACCATGACAGTGGGAACATATCTTTTCATGTGATACATCTATGTCTTTTTCCAGTCCTTGGGCAGCTTCCTCTAGTGTAATATCTAAATTATATGCCAAGTCATCTCCTGGGCGAGGACCGTTTCTATTACCCCCTCCAAATCCGAATAGGTCGAATATATTTTCAAACCCACCTGAACCGCCTGAATTACCGCCAAATCCACTGAAGCCTTTGAATATATCTTCAAAGTTTATATTGTTGTATATGTCTTCTTGGGAAAATCCACCCATTCCTGCGTGTCCATATTGATCATATGTACTTCTCTTCTCTTCATCAGATAGGATAGCATAGGCTTCGCTTATCTCTTTGAATTTATCTGCACTTTCTGGGTCTTCGCTTACATCTGGATGATATTTCATTGCCAGTTTACGGTAAGCCTTTTTAATATCCTTTTTTTCAGAGTTTTTGTCTACTCCAAGGACTTCATAATAGTCACGCTTTTCTGCCATATAAGATCTTTACCTTCAATTTTTTTGGGTTAAATAAATGATTTTTAAACTAAATTAATTGTCTATGTTAATTATGATTTTTCCTTAAATATTTTTTTTCTATAATCATTAAAAATTGTTACTAAAAAAATAAAATTTATTAATAATAAAAAATTTAAAAATTAAAAATATAATTAAAAAAATTATGGAGGATAGAGAAATAATATTATTATATTTCCCTTTTACCTCTTTTTGTTTTCAGTACTTCTATTCTGTAATTTATTTTTCCTTATATTCAGCATCTATAGTGTCATCACTATCATTATCTTTAGCATTGTCTTGACCTTGATCATTCTGTTGAGCTTCTTGCTGAGCCTTTGCTTGTTCTTGCTGAGCTTGTTGATATATAGCGGCACCTACTTCTTGTACAGCTTTAGTAAGCTCCTCAGTTTTGGTTTTAATGGCTGCTAAGTCATCACCACCTACTAAATCCCTTAAATCTTTAATTAACTCTTCAATCTTGGATTTTTGGTCTGAATTAACTTTATCTCCTAATTCTTCCAGTGTTTTCTCAGAGGTGTGAATCATAGAGTCAGCGTTGTTCCTGATTTCTATTTCATCTTGTTTCTTCTTATCCTCTTCAGCGTGCATTTCAGCTTCTTTAACCTTCTGATCTATTTCATCTTTAGATAATTTGTTAGGAGCAGTTATGGTCACTTTCTGTTCTTTACCAGTTCCCATATCCTTGGCAGAGACATTCATGATACCATTAGCGTCAATGTCAAAGGTTACTTCAATCTGAGGCATTCCTCGTGGTGCTGGAGGTATACCTACCAATTGAAATCTTCCCAGTGTAGTATTACCATTTGCCATAGGTCTTTCACCCTGTAACACATGTATATCTACTGAAGTTTGACTATCTGCTGCAGTAGTGAAAACTTGACTTTTCTTAGTGGGAATAGTGGTGTTTCTTTCAATTAATTTAGTGAATACACCTCCTAAGGTTTCTATACCTAAAGATAATGGATTAACATCAAGTAATACAAGATCTTTAATTTCACCTGCTAATACGGCTCCTTGAATAGCTGCACCTATAGCTACACATTCCATTGGGTCTATTCCACGTTCAACAGATTTGCCAATGAAATTTTCCACGAATTTCTGGACGGAAGGCATCCTAGTTGGTCCACCTACTAATATTATTTTGTCCACGTCAGATTTAGTCATTTTAGCATCTTTTATAGCATGCTCCATAGGGGCTGAGCATTTTTTAATTATTGGATCAACCAATTCTTCTAGTTTAGCCCGGGTTAGTGTATGGGTAAGATGTTTTGGTCCTTCTTGGGTGGCAGTTATGAATGGTAAGTTTATATCAGTTTTGAGGGTGGTTGAAAGTTCTATTTTAGCTTTTTCAGATGCTTCACGGAGCCTTTGGACAGCTTGATCATCATTCATGAGATCTACACCTGTTTCTTTTTTGAACTCTCCTGCCAGATAATTCATTACAGTTGCATCCATGTCAGTTCCACCCAATTTAGTGTCTCCACTGGTGGATTTGACTTCAAATACTCCATCACCGAATTCCATGATTGTAACATCTAAAGTTCCGCCACCAAAATCAAATACTAGTATCTCTAATTCTTCTTCGGTTTCTTTATCGATACCATAGGCTAGACTAGCGGCTGTGGGTTCATTAACAAGTCTAACAACTTCTAGGCCAGCTATAGTGCCTGCATCTTTAGTGGCGGTTCTCTGATTATCGTCAAAATAGGCAGGAACGGTTATCACTGCTTTTTTCACTTCTTCACCTAAGAATGCTTCAGCATCCTTTTTTATTTTCTGTAGGATGAATGCTGATATTTCTTGTGGAGTATACTGCTTCCCTTTTATATCTACTTTATAATTAGTACCCATCTGTCTTTTTATGGCAGTTATGGTGTTTTCTGGGTTTGTAACTATTTGTCTTCTTGCGGGTTCACCTACCAGTCGCTGTCCATCTTCTGTAAATGCAACGTAACTGGGGAATGATTTACCATACTGTGTGGATCCTTCAGCGCTGGGTATTATGGTGGGTTTACCACCGATAAGTGCTGCTGCTGCTGAGTTACTTGTTCCTAAATCTATACCTATAATTTTTTCTTTTTTAGCCATTTAATTCACCTTTTTTTTACAAACTTTAACTTTTGAATATTTAATAACCTTAGAATCTAAGGTGTAACCTTTACCAAGTTCTTCTATAATTACGCCATTATCGTAATTTTCATTATTTTCAATCATGAGTGCTTCATGTTTGAAGGGATCAAATTTTTCACCTTCACATGGTATTTCTTTGAGTCCTTCTCCCTCTAGAATATCTTTCATTTTTTTGTAGATTATCTCCACACCTTCTCGGAGATCACATGATTCCTCGGATTTTAATGCTCGTCTTAAATCTTCATAGGTCTCTATAATTTTCAAAATTAGATTTTCATTAGCGTATCTTATGTAATCTTTGAGGTCTTTTTCTGATCTTTTTTTATAGTTTTCAAAATCAGCTTGGAGACGTTGGAGTTGAGAATAGTAATCATCTATTTTCTGATCCTTTTCTGTTATCTTCTGATTCATCTGATTAATTTCTTGATCTTTTTCCTCTATTTCATCATTTAGTTTGAGGATATCAGTTTTCAGATCATCCAGATTTTTCTTTAATTTTCCTAATTCTTGCTTATTGCTCATTTATTCACCTTGGGTATATGTGATGGTGATGGTAACATTAACTATTATAGTAACCAAAGGTTATATAAACCTTTCGAAGATACTAGTATATTAATTACCAAAAGTTATATAAATCTATATTTATTATAGTAACCAAAGGTTATATAAACCTTTCGAAGATACTAGTATATTAATTACCAAAAGTTATATAAATCTATATTTATTATAGTAACCAAAGGTTATAATAACTAGATTTTAACAAATATGATTAAATGAAATAAAAATACTTAAAATTAATATAAATTTACAAATCAGTGATAAACAATGAATTTAGAGGATATATTAGACGTAATGGGATGTAAAACACGTAGAAACATACTTAATTTGATAAAAGAAGAGCCACGTTTCGTAAGCCAGATATCCCGCGAATTAGAAGTAGGTCAAAAAGCCATAATAGAACATTTAAGGGCCATGGAAAATACTGGTTTATTAAACTCTTCATTCAGAAAAATAGAGCGCGGAAGACCTCGAAAATACTATGACATCTCACATGATATTGAATTCCAAATATTTATCAGCCAAGGCACCATGCGCCTAAAAGTACCAGGTCATGAATTCCAAGAACTCCAAAAAATCGAAGAAAAAGCAAGAATGGGAGAAGAAGTCTCAGATGAACTGGAAAATCTAATAAAAGATTATGAAAAAGCCATGGGACTTGCAAAAAATCTTTTAAAACAATTAAACGAAAGAAAACGAGCTTTAAAGAAACGATCAATGAACCTTCCAGTGATAACTGATATCAACTATGATTAAAAATATAATTGAAAATCTATTCACTTTAAATACATGGCCGCTACCGCAGCTTGACCCATAGAAACTGAACCATCACCCGCACAACTATTTTTATGCTGAATAAAATTATAACCAGCAGATTCTACAGTTTCTTTTATAGAAGTACTTATTGCTTCATTATAAAATACCCCTCCAGAACCACCAATAACATTCACACCAGCCTTATCTGTAGCTTTTATAGCTAATTCAGCTAAACCAACTGAAACAGCTTTTTGACCAGCCAGGGCTATATCATTAATCCTTTCACCAGATAATTTTTCATTTAAAACCGATGAAAGTATTTTTGAAGTATCTAAAACATACAAATCATTCTTTTTCTTAATTTCAACAGGAATATTAACATTTTCATGTCCACTGTAAGCTGCTGACTCTAATTTCATTGCACATTCCCCTTCATAAGTTCTTTCTCCACAAATTTGAAGTACTGCTGAAATAGCATCAAGGACACGTCCTGTGCTAGAAGTCTGAGTAATGTTAAAGTCATTACGAAGCTGCTGAGCCACCAAATCTACTTCCTTTAATCCATATTTGAAATATGATAAATAATCTCTTTTCATCAAATCTACGAGTTCATCATAATCAAAATGATCATATAATATACTCATAACCATTCTTATAGGATATCTGGTTGTTAAATCTCCACTAACCATTTTTTGGGTTAATAAACTACCAACTCTTTCATATTCAGCACCGCGATAATGAAGTATTTCACCACCCCAAACCGTTCCATCTTCACCATAACCTACTCCATCAGCAGCTATGCACACCATTTCATCAACTCCATTATCCACAGCTAGAGAAGCAGCATGAGCATGATGATGCTGAACTTTAATCAATTCACAGTCAAACCTTTCACTTAACTCATGAGCCAATTTAGTAGTAAAGAAAAGTGGATGAAGATCACTAACTACTGCATCCACAGA
Organism: Methanobacterium sp.; assembly: GCA_015661405.1. GTDB lineage: Archaea > Methanobacteriota > Methanobacteria > Methanobacteriales > Methanobacteriaceae > Methanobacterium_A. Next base: position 57,226 of record JACWMK010000003.1, on the reverse strand, counting down.
ATCGGTCTTCGTTATATTCATAAGATACTCTACACTTTTCTGAAGATACTTGAAAGTTTCATATTTAGTTGTGTTCCCTATATGTTGAGATACGTAGCATTTACCCTCATTAAGTAGGGAGAAGGTTACATCAATTTCTGGTCCTAAAGCTAAGATTTTTAACTCAGAATTCAATCTCGAAAAATCGTATGGCTCCGGCACATATCCACGGGAACGTCTGATGAATGTCATATCATCCCCACGAAATCTAACTACAGAATCATCACAACGATTAATGATTCTACGATTATGCAGGAGAAAATAATCAGCAATACCTTCCAAATTCTTAATGATATCTTTATTCTCTATGAGCATGGGTTCTCCAGGCATATTAGCAGAGGTCATGATATAGGCTAAATCAGTTGAATATTTAAATATCAGATGATGAAGTCCTGAGTAGGGAAGCATAACCCCGAGATTATGGAGCTCTGGAGAAACATAAGATGACAAAAAATAATTACTATTTTTATTTAAAACTACTATTGGCCTGCATCTTGACTTCAAAATTTCCGATTCTACATTCGAAACTTCAGCAAAAGTTTTGATGGTTTCGATATCAGGAGACATACATGCGAAGGGTTGATTAAATCTACCCAGCTTTTTCCGTAGCTTTAACACTGCATCATCAGATGTAGCACTCGCCACAAGATGGGTGCCTCCAATACCCTTCACAGCAAGTATATTACCTTCTTCTAAGAGTTGCACTGCTTCACGTAAAGGATTTTCTAAATTCAAAACTTTATTCTGATATAAGAAAAGAGATGGTCCACAAACGGGACAACATGTGGCTTCGGCATGATAACGGCGATCATCAGGATTTTGATACTCATATAGACATTCGGGACAGAGGGAAAACTCACTCATGGACGTTCGCTCCCGATCATATGGAATGGATTTTATCACGGTGAAACGAGGACCACAGTCAGTACAAGCTGTAAAAGGATATTCAGATCTTCTATCATATGGATTTAAAATTTCTTCTAAGCAATTATCACAAGTCGCTAGATCAGGAGGTATCACTGAAGATCCAGAGAAGTTTGAGAAGCTTTCCATAATTTTAAAATCGTTAAATTCATTTTTATAAGATACTAACCATTCCACCTTCAATGAATTTATTTTGGCTATGAGTGGTTTATTCACTTCTAAATTTTCAATAAAATTTTTTATAACTTCTTTATTTCCTTCAACTATGATTTCAACTACATTTCCCAAATTTCTAACGTAGCCATTAAGATTTAAACTATTTGCTATCCTGTAAACGGTGGGTCTGAAGCCTACTCCCTGTACTATGCCCTGAACTAAAATTTTAGCTTTACTCAAATCTTAATACACCTCAAATTCATTTTTAAAAAAATAAAAACTTATTGAATGCGGTTTATTTTTTTGTAGAATTAAATTTTCCTTTTACTACTTTTCACTGCTTGAGTAGCTTAATGAAATTTTTGAACTGTTAGCAAATTTTTAACCAAATTCAAGTTCAAAGTGTTGTATTTAATTTTAAAATCAATATAATTTTAAGTTTTTAGAAGAACAAAAGTAATATTGATTGTAAACTATAAATATTTTTAATCTTTTTAATTTAATAAATAACAAACTGGTGGATAATTAGTTATGAATATGAATGAAATTCTTCAAAAGCTTATAGATGGGGAAATATCCATGGGGGAAGCTGGGAAAAGGCTTAAAACCATGCAAATTCGTGAAATAGAAGATTTCGCTAAATTAGATATGTGTAGAGATGTTAGAACTGGAATTCCGGAGGTCATATATGCGGAAGGAAAAATAAATGATGAATTATTGAAAATTATAATAGGATCTGCTGATAAAGGACGTTTAATGATTACAAAACTTGATAATGATAAATATAATGCAATTAAAGAAAAATTAACTATACTTAAAGGATTTAAAATAGATTACCATGAAAAAGCAAAGATATTATTAGTTAAAAATCATGAAATTAAAAAAGAAGTTAAAGTAGGTGTAATAACTGCAGGAACTTCGGATATTCCCATAGCAGAAGAAGCAAGAATCACAGCCGAGGAAATGGGTTGCGAAGTTTTAAATGCATATGATGTGGGTGTAGCAGGTATACATCGTCTTTTTTCACATGTAAGAATAATGATTGAAGAGGATGTTAAAGTATTGATAGTAGTAGCGGGAATGGAGGGTGCATTACCTTCTGTGGTTGCTGGATTAGTAGATATACCAGTTATTGGAGTTCCTACATCTGTAGGATACGGTGTTGGTAAAGGAGGATATGCAGCTCTTTATGCAATGCTTCAATCATGCGCGCCAGGAATTGCAGTGGTTAACATAGATAATGGATTTGGCGCCGGAGTTTTTGCAACTAAAATAGCTAAACAATTTAAAAAAAATTAATTCATATTCATAAAAGTTTAGAAAATGAATTAATTTTTTAAGCAATATTCCTCACCCCAATCACAAAGGGCTTCTAAAATAGGCATTACTGATTTACCTTTTTTTGTAAGAGAATATTCAACTTTCGGAGGCACTTCAGCGAACACCTTCCTGTTAACTAAGCCGTCTTTCTCCAATTCACGAAGTTGCCTTGTGAGCATTCGTTCTGTGATAGATGATAAATTTCTATTAATTTCACTGAAACGTAATTTTCCTTCCATTAATATCCATATGATTAAAGGTTTCCATTTACCACCTAGTTCATCTAAAGCAGCCTCAACCGCATAGCAATAATCTCTTTCTCCAGACATACTAATAAATCACTCCCTATATTTAATAGTGTTTCATATACAAAATTTTAGTATATAACAAGCCCATCTAAACCTTCAATTCCCAGATACACTTACAACACATGGAACCCATGTTTCACACCCTTCACACAGCAATAACCTATTTTATCATTCACCGAATTTTGAACCGCAAATATATCATCTTCACTCATCTACTTCCGAGGTTTTAAATTTTCAAACTCAACTACTGCATTATATAATTCTCTTCAATCTTGAATAAACGGTTCATCCATTATCTTTCACCCAACATATTAATTAATTTCATTTACTTATAAAATTTAATTTGAAATAATTATAGCTAATTAAATTTTCATTATTGTTATGGATAACATTCTAAAAATTTAATAAAAAATTATGCATTTATGTCAGTAATCTGCGATCATATCTCAGGAATGACCGATAACTTTGCTGATAGCGAATATAGAAAATTATACTAGTAAAATTGAGAAAGGATAGAATCAATTGAGTTGCTTTTAAAAAAGTTGAAAACTAGATTTGATTTAAATATTGAACTAATTTAGGTATTAAAAAAAAGTAATAGTATTTAATATATATTTATTATTAAAATAGATTTAACATTTCCAAACTATACTAAGTGTTAGTATATAACTTTTTTGTCTATACTTAGTTTAAATACTAACTGATTACAAATCATTATTTGATACAACTAACTTGAGGTGAACTAAAAATGCAGGTTAAATTTGATTTACAACACTTTTGCTGTGGTCCTAAAGGCTGTGAAATAGAAGTTGAATACGGCGAAATGATTGACGCAGAATAATTCATAATAATTTTTAAGTTAATCAAAATTAATTTATTTCTTTTAAATTTTCATTTTTTTTTAAAATCTTAAATTTCTTAATTCATGTATATCTTGATATTATTATTCATTTTTTTAGGATTAGGATTATTTTCATTTCCCTGTGAATCTTATTTGTTTTATTGATTCAATCTTCTCGAACAATTCCTGTAAATAAATCCACTCAATTTAAACATTTTTTTTTATTGAATAATGGTTAAAAGTATTTTTTTAAATGAATTAAATCTTCTCCATCAAATCGGGCATGATTTTCTATTGTTACTGGTTTAAAACCTTTTTTAATCAATAATATTAGCATATCCTTATTATCAGCGAAAACATAGATATCTACAGTTTTATAACCTTTTCTTTTTGCTAATTCTAATCCTTCATCAATTAATGCTTTTCCTACACCTCTAAAACGATGATTTTTATGCACAATTGTACCTATAATTTCAAATCCTTTAGTTAAATCGCTTTTAAATGCAGAGATACCTATAATATCATTTTGTGAGGATAATGCCACGTAATACTTCACTTCTTCCTGTCTGGAGTTTTTTAAGAATGCTGTGATGGTGCGAGAATCAAAATTAACTCCGCTAATTGATATGTATTTCAAACTATCTTTTTCATTGAATAATTTTAGATAAGCATTCTGAAGTTTCGAGAAATTTTTATCGTCAAGATTGGGATCATAAGCCACAATTTTCATCGTTATTTTTACACCTTCATAAATTCAGATATGATAAAAATAATAATATATTATTTTAATTTTTTTTTTTAATCTATATTTTCATTATCCTCTCCTAATGATCCAGTGTATGTTGCATAAAAACCATCAGTATCAGCATATATTGGTTTGAAATCGTGTTCTTCAGCTTTTTCCATGGTTTTCTTAATAAAATCTCTTCCCCATGCGGTTATCGCATCTGCACACTCTAAACTATACCATCTGAATAAATTGAAACCATAAACCCCATATATAGAGTTAGCTAGTCTTTTTAATGCTTCTTGTTGTACATTTAGAATCTGACGTTCTCGCTCATCTGTGGACTGATCCATAAAAGATCTAATTCGTAATCTCTCTTGGAGTACTTTACCAATAACTGATGGTACAAAACCTAATGGTTTTTTCCGGAACTTATACCCTAATTCAGGGGAGATATAACAATCTTTTTCATCACAATTATCCATTAAGCTGTCAGGAGAAATATTCTTTGAAATTATTATGCTAGGATATAAACTTTTAAAATCGAAAGATACTATATTATCATGTAAACCCATCACAGGATCCTTAACATAGCCTCCAATTATACTCTTTCCTTTTCGTTGAGAGAATTGTGATGATGAGGGTTTATTGGGAACAATTTCTCCATATTCAAAGGCTTTTCTGATTAAATACCATTCTACTTGTTGTCCAGTTGCCATTCGGGCCACGTCAAATAAAGGTTGACCAACAATTCTGGTTAACTCCATACTTAAGGGTAACATTTTTTCTCCAATTTTAGTAACAGCTACTGAATCTTCTAGTGAGTATTCAAAGAGTTTTTCCAGCTTTTCACCACCACCTTCCCAACAGCTGTAGATTTCATCTCCCGGAATATCAATTTTATTCTCTCCAAAAAGCTCTCCATAGACTCTTTCTAAAGTATAACGATCTAATTGTAGATAACGACGCATGTTAGGGTATAAATCAATGTTAGCTCTCCCTTTTATTACTGCTGCATTAGTAAAACCTCTTCTCATGAATTTGAGTGATGAACCATCAACTCCTATTTCAAGAGGCACACCTAATTTTGCTGCTCGATCTCTTATATAAGGGAAATCGAAAGCGTCTGAATTGTAACCTAAGATGAGATCAGGGTTTTCAGATTTAATAGTTTTCACGAATTTTTTTAATAATTCTTTTTCATCTGGAACTACTTCAACAAAATCAAAGGAAGAATTCTTAGTAGAGAATACTTTACGATAACCTTGATTACTGGAGAAACTAATCATAATTATGGGGTCTTCACGCTCTAGAGGCATTCCATTAGGATTACAGGCTTCAATATCAAAACTCAGAACGTTTAGTTCAGGTAAATCTGATTCCAAAGGTTTAGGATCGTTCTCTATTTTGAATAAACATGTTTTATTCTGAAGTGAATCCCTTTTAGAATTTAAGCATTTTCCTTGTACTTCAATCATATTCATAGGGAAAAGACCTTTATCTATTAGATATCTACGATAAAATGGGATATCATGTTCCCGAACTTCCTTTACAGATTTAAGATCCCATATTTTCTCTCTTAACTTAGGCACATCTTGTGGATGTTTCAAGGTTATTTTCAGGAAATCCTTTAATTCTCCTATATCTTTCTTATTGATTTTTTCTACTTTTCTAAGTTCTAAATCACTTAATTCATCTATACACTCATTTACATCATAAGGAAGGACATATATATAAGGTTTGAAGCTACTATCTAGAGCTATTATAAATTCACCATCATCTTCTCCATATACTCTACCAAATAATCTTATAACTGCTTCATTGTTCTCGGTGATGTAATCGATGTCTAAAAGCACGAATTTTTTTGTCTCCATACAGAAGTTCATTTATTAACTCAAGTGTATATATTTTTTTAAAATTCATAAAAGATTTATTTAACCTTATAAATCATAAGTAGCTGAAAGAGTGTGTAATTAACCTGTAATATTTCAATTTATAGATCAAGGAGTAATAATTAAATGAAATTTGAAAAATTGGATTTAAAACGCCATGATTTGAATAAAGTTTCAAAGTTAATTTATGAAACAGAATTAGGAGTATTTCGATCATTATTGGGGAAAGATGAAGATGAAGCTACTCAAAATATAAAAAGACTTGTAAAAGCAGGAAGTAATTCATTAGGTCATGAAAATATCCACGTGGCAATTAATGGAGATGTAATAGGAATTCTAGTTTCTTTTAGCGGAAAAGAAACGAGTTTATTGAAAGATTTTAAGGCTTATTATAAAATATTAAATTTTACTCAATTTTTGAAGTACATCTTTAAAGGAATTGCCATTAATGAATTACTTACCACAAGTGTAGGAAGAAATGATTATTATTTAAGTAATATTGCAGCTGATACGGCCTTTAGAGGTCAGGGAATTGGATCTTATATCCTGGAAAATGCTATTAAACTTGCAGAAGATGCTAAATGCCGAAGGTTAATTCTAGATGTGACTATGGATAATGAAGGGGCTTTGAGGTTATATGAAAGGTTTGGATTTAAAGTTTACGGTAAAAATAGTCCTGAATGGATTTTTAAGGGTAAGGGTACTTTGAGTATGGAATTAATTATTTAAGAAAATTATTTTATAATAAAAATGTTTTTCAATTAAGAAAAAGGTTTTTATGTTAAAAAATTATATTTCTTTTTAATTAAAATGATCAGAGAATATTTTGACAATATCGTTTGGATCTTTTAATATGAAGGTATTCTGCATTTTAGCAAGTTTTTGAACATGTTCAACATCTTCTTTTCTAATAATTATTTTTAAATCTTTTCCATTTGGGAGTTTGGTTATAGTGATTCCTTCCTCGTAATCAGATGGGAATATGTAAATTGGAACGTCAGCTTTTTGGCCCATTATAGCGGCATTAGAAATTAAAGTGTCACCCATCCTCATAGATATCTTTGAAACTGTGTTAGAAGTTGTTGGTGCAATTAAAAGGAATTCGTATTTACCTAATTGGATTTGGCCAGCTAGAAATGGTGAATTTGCGTTTATTTCAACCCAAATATTCTCGAAATTATTTTCTAAATCACTGGATATTCCATAATACTTCACAACTTGATCCCCCGCTTTTGAGATATAAACTTCTATCTCCACTTGATCCTTGTATTCTGCATTTATTTTCTTCATTATCTCCAAGGTTTCCACTATTTTATCACCAGCACCAGTGATTCCCCATGCAACAATTTTTCTTTTTTCCATACTATTGAATACTCCTCGATAAATACTATTAATTATATAGAAATTAGTTCTATAATAAATTTCCTTAAAACTCTTTTCAGGTTTAAAGATACAACTATCCAGAATTATGATCAGATAGTATTTCATTTACAAAATCAATTTTAAAAATTTTTATATTCCAAAATAATATTCAAGCATTTAAATTTCCGGAATTTATAAAGAATTAGAGTTAAATCTAATTTCAATTTACTTCAAACACAATATTTGTTGAGGTTGGTAACTATTTTTTTTTTAATCTTAAATTTGTATCCAGTATTAGATAAATTGTAAAATGGTTAGTTAATGAATTTATACATTAAATAACAGGTTAAAAGAATAAATAAACCATAATATTCCTTAATAGTAATATATTAGCTGTTTGGGGGGTCGAATAAACAAGTATGGCCTTAAAAGATTGTCATCATTGTATAGTTCCAGATCTTCCAGAACATGGTCTAAGTGGTGACGTGGGAATATTTACCGTGAAAGGCACTGCAGATATGATAAGTGATATAATACGATATAAAGGCTTAGAATCAAAAACTAAAGAAATTTTTATTTGGAAAAAAAATATTAGTCCTAATTTTCATTTAAAATTGGATTAATAAATAAATTTAAAACAGAAGGAGTGCTTTTTTGAATAATTGTTTTAATTCTCAATTTTTTCTTCGGATGATGAAATAACCGTATATGGAAATGTAACATAAAATAGCGTATATTAAAAAAGGTATTTTACTGGTTTCGATGAAAATATTATAAGTATTAGATGTTAGCTGAGCATTTCCCATAAATATAGTTAAAACAGCCATGGTCACTCCCATCCCCATCATTTGACCCACTACTCTCATGGTATTTAATGTTGCACTGGAAACTCCGAAAAACCTTTTATCAAAATATTTTAATGATATTTCTGTGCTGGAGGCGGCAGAAAGCCCATATCCAAATCCAATGATGGCGAGGGCCGTAATTATAATAGAGAAACTCGTAGTTTCACTTAACATTAAAAAAAAGGTTAATCCAATGGCGGTCATTGCCATACCAACGGCTGCAATATATCGGGGTAATGTGAAATCTAGGAGTTTCCCCACAAGAAGCGAAGAAATAGCTACGAAAATTGATTGTACGCATAACAACAATCCTGTTTGGGTAGGTGTTAAACCTCTTAGGTTTTGGAGATAGAGGCTTAAAAGGAAAATGGTAAATATTCCAGGACCATAGTTCACTAGCGATGTTAGATTGTTAATTACATATACTCTGTCAAACAGTATTTTGGGATCTAATAAAGGATTTTTAACTTTTGTTTGAAGCCAGATGAAAACAATAACACCTAAAGATCCAAGTATCATTGTTAATATACCTAAACTTGTTGTTATAACTGAGAAACCATACATAATGGCTATTAAAGATAATGCTAAGATGGAAATGCTACTAATACTCAATCCTTCTCCTTGTGCTTCGAACCATTCTTTTTCTAGTTTGGACATGGCTAAAATGGCTATTATTCCAATAGGTATGGTGATAAGGAAGATACTTCGCCATCCAAAGTATTGTGTCAGAAAACCTCCTAGAACTGGTCCTGTAGAAAGTCCAACATATGCTGCTGCTACGGTAATGGATAATGGTTTTCCTTCTTCTTCTCTGGGATAAACTGAGGCGATTAAGGAATATACGTTACCATAGATCATGGCGCTTCCTAAAGCCTGGAAAATTCTGGATATTAATAATATGGTTCCAGAATTAGATATTGCAGATATAAAACTAGCTAATGTAAATATTATTATCCCATATGTGATAATACGTTTTTTACCATATATATCCGCGATTTTTCCGAAGGGAATTAAGAAAATAGCTGAAAAAAGCAAGTATGAAGTGGGAATCCAGCTTAAAAATATAGCATTTAGTGAAAAAGTCTGAGCTATATCCGGTAAGGCTATATTAATGGCAGAACTAACATAGGTAACCAAAAAACTGACAATAATGCTTACCAGTAAAGCATAATTTTTAAGAGATCCGTGATTAGTCATTTAGTACTTATAATCATTTAGCCTGAAACTATAAAACTTTTAACATACTCTTTTAAATTTATTAAATTCAATATCTAATAGAAATCATTATTCAATATATTGCCCAGAATAATTTGCAAAAATAATAATAATTGTATATCATTCTATTTTAGTATAGGAACAATTTCCAGAAGCTTTGAATATCAAATTATATAAATTAATTCCAAAAAATAACTGATGCTATAAAAGGGAAATACTCTTGTAAATGCATCTTACAATGAATATTGTATTAAGGCCGGCTGTTGTCCAGTTAATAATTATTTTAGAATAATTACTCTTAAATAGGGAAACATTTTTTAATTAAAGGTTTTTTTTGATTAATACTTAATTATAAAAGATATTTTCATAGTAAGTTTTAAATATTAAAGAAATTTAATTTAAATAATGAGCTATGGTTAACATTCTATTTAGTTCTTATACGTAAATCAAATGTATGGTTGATAAATAGATTAAATAGCTCAAATGAGTTAGGGGTCATAGTGTAATCCGGCTATCATCTGGGACTCCAGTTGTCTTTGAAGAAAGTGCGCACTCTGAAGGAAAAGTATGATGACCAATTGGAGTACTGAGACAAGAGAAATCCTAGGATCAGGGTTCAAATCCCTGTGACCCCACTTTTTATTATTTTTATTTTTTAAGTATTACTTTTAAACTATTTTGGTGATATAATTGAGAAAGATTAAAGATATTATAATGATAGAAGGAAAAGGCTTTGATTCTAATATCTATGTCTTTGAAGATGTAATTGTGGATACTGGGACCGGACAAAACATTAATTACATACTTAACTCTTTGAAAAATGCCAATTACGATCCAAATAATCTATCACTTATAGTGAACACACACAACCATTACGATCATATTGGGGGCAATGTATGCTTCGATTTGAAGGTGGCCATGCACCAAAAAGATGTTAAAGCATTGGAAGAAGGTGATGAAAAAACTACTGCTGCAAGTATGTTTGGAAAATCCTTAGGCAAGATGGAAGTGGATGTTAAACTTCATGAAGGTGATAAAATCCATGACTTTGAAGTTCTACACACGCCTGGACACACTATAGGTGGAATATGCTTATATAATGGAGAAATTCTCATATCGGGGGACACTGTTTTTGCAGATGGTGGTTTCGGAAGGGTTGATTTGGGTGGAAATATGGATTCAATGAGAAAATCCTTAAAAAGATTGAGTGAACTTGAAATTGAATATTTACTGCCTGGACATGGGCCCTGTACTTATAATGGTTCAAAGCACGTGAAAATGGCTTATGAAGTTGCAATGCAATTTTAATTTAATTATAATGTATTATTAAATTTAAAAAATAATAAAAAAAAGTTTTTTTAAAAAAAATAGAGAAATTAATAATTTATTTTTTCTCTGTTTCACCTAATTCTGATGTCATGAAGTCTTTAATATCTCGGATGCTGTTAAGTAACTGTGCTGGGAATACTATAGTTGAATTCTTTTCTGCAGCAATATTGCTTAAAACTTGCATTATACGTAACTGAAGAGCTACCGGATGTTCTGTTATAATATCTGCTGCATCTCCTAATTTACCTGCAGCCAGATATTCACCTTCAGCAGATATAATTTTGGCCCGTTTCTCCCTTTCAGCCTCTGCTTGAAGGGCGATAGCTCTTTGCATACTGTCGGGTAATTTAATATCTTTTATTTCAACTGTGGTGACTTTTATACCCCATGGTTCACTGTGTGTATCAATGATTTCCTGCATGCTTTGGTTTAATTTCTGAGTTTCTGATAATATTTCATCTAGGGCATATTTTCCTACTACACTTCTCAATGTGGTCTGTGCAATCTGGTTAACCGCCCGATTATAGTTTTCAATTTCCACTACAGCTTTATAAGCATCGACGACTTTGAAATAAGCCACTGCAGCAACGTCAATTGTAACGTTATCCTGAGTTATAATTTTCTGAGCCGGAATTGGCATGGTAACTATCCGTAATGATGGTTTAACCATTCTATCTACTAAGGGGATGATTAAACGAAGACCCGGCTCTTTGATTCCGATAACTTTTCCTAATCTAAAAACTACTCCTCTCTCATATTGATTTACTATACGTATGGAAAGACCTAAAATAATTAATATTATAATACCAATAAAGGTAAGAGTAACATAATCTACCATTTTTCAACCTCCTAATTATCCTATCATTAACTAATATTATAACAGAACTAATATTAAATTTTAACTAAGAATATCATAAAGGAGCTCAAATAATAAATTATTTAAAATTTTTTTTAAATTAAATTTGTAAAGCTTAATAATCAATAATTATTAACTCACAAAAAAAATAGTGTAAAAAAAAAATGAGTTTGAGGAAAATAAAAATTTAGTTTTTAAATATTTTTTAAGTATTAATTAAAATGAATTCATAAAACATCAATAACTTTATTTTCAAATTTTAAATTGATAATATAATCATTCTCTTCCAAGATCATAATTATCCGCATATTTGACTAATATTTACTTGTATGATTTATCAGTTTCATTTTCAAAAAATTTAACCAATTTAAATCAGCTAATGATCTTTATAGAAATACAATTAAAGTGTGCGTATATTTTGTTAAATAATTCTTCAGAAAAATAGTAATAATGAAATCTTTAGAAAAAAACAGCCACTTTAGTATATTTTTTTATAAATAAGTTTTTCTTATACGTTAATTTTAATTTGATTAAAACATAATAATAGTATCGCTAGAAAATTCTTGAGTGGTGAATGAAATTATTATTGGTATAATGGCTGATAGCCATGATAACTTAGAGTCAATAGAAAAGGCAGTAAAGGTTTTCAATCAAGAACCGGTTGATTTAGTTGTGCATGCTGGGGACTTGATTTCTCCTTTCACAGCTGAGATCTTCAAAAAACTTGATTCTCAATTTTTAGCAGTTTTCGGAAATAATGATGGAGAAAGGCATGGTTTGCGAATGGCTTATAAGCAGTTATGCTATTTGGAGGATTTTAAAGAATTTAAGTCCGGAAATAAGCTAATGGCAATTATGCATGGTTCTAATCAGACTATTGTTGAAGCAATATCTTGTAGTAGAAAATATGATGTATTAGTGAGAGGTCACACTCACAAAGTGGAGATTATAGAGGGAGAAACTCTCATTATAAATCCTGGAGAAACATGCGGTTACTTATCCGGTAATGAAACAGTAGTTATAATGGATTCTGACAATTTAAATTATCAGATAATACACCTTTAGTATTAAACAATGTTTTATTAAAAACACACAATTTTAGGATTCTTAGCAAATCTTCTAAAAATTCAATTTATATTAAATTCATGAAAGTAATAAAAAAATTTTTTTAATGGATTTTAATGAGATATCACACTTTGATCTTCTTGGCAATTGGAATAGGAATTCTAGCCTTGCTAGTCCTATTTATAGGCCCTGTTAAAATTGAAGAAGCAATTGTAATGGCTAATCCATTGTACGTACTATTAGCGTTAGCAATACAATTTATATTATACGTTCTATGGACTGTGAGATGGTCAATAAATATACATGCAGTTGGAATATCCATTAAAAAAATACCTCTTTTTCCAATGACTCTTGTTGGGAAGGGTATAAACAACCTAACTCCGGCGGGTGGGGGAGAACCCGTCAGAGCCTATATTTTAAGTAAATTTACTCAATCACCTACAGAGACTTCTTTTGCTTCTGTTATCGCAGATAGGGGTTTGGATACATTTCCCCTGTTTCTTCTTGCAATAATTACAATTATTTCTGCAGTTTTATATTTGAAATTATCTTTTCTTTTGATTTTAACTTTAACAATTTCTTTAATTATACTGGTAATATTGTTTATAATTGGATTTTATATGTCTATTAACCAGAAAATGGGAGAAAGAGTAACTAAATGGATTGTAACGGTTATTAAGCGATTTTCAAAAAAAGAACACAGTAAATTAGAAAAAAATGCTTTAGATGCTTTAAATGGGTTTCAAAGTAGTATCCGAACGGTAATTAAAAACCGAAATGTGTTATTATATGCTCTCCCACTTTCTTTTCTAATTTGGTTTATTGAGATAATAAGACTTTATATAATCTTTTTAGCATTCAATACTCACGTTTCTTTATTGATAATTGCATCCGTATTTGTTATCTCTGCATTAATTGCATTAATACCATTGCTGCCGGGAGGAGTAGGGGCCGTGGATGGGATGATGATTATTATATTTTCTATAGCTGGTGTGCCGCCATCAATAAGTGCTGCTGCCACTATTATTGAAAGGTTGATATCATTCTGGATGACTTCATTTATTGGTGTTGGATTGATACCGTATTATGGATCAGCAGTGTTTGATAAATTATCTGGTAAATTTTGAAATTTTATATTTAATTCAAATAAGCTTTTAATATTAACTTTAATTGAATTATTAATAAAAATTTATTATTTTAATTAAATGTATATCAAAAGATTTTTTTTTTTAATTTAAAAAAAAAATGGATTAATTTATAAAAATATAAAAATGAAAGAAAATCTATATTTTTTGATAGGTTTATTTATTCCAAATAAACAATAGCTTATTTGAGAGAATTTAAGGCATTACGATAGCATCCTAACTAGGTAACTATCGTGATAAAATTAAAGTTTTAGTCAAATTAAGGTAGGAGAACGTGATAAAATGGAGATAAATGGAGTAGAAATAGAAGATAATTTTGCAGAAGCATTCGGTATACAAGTGTCTCGGTTACTTATAACTGCCGCTACCGAAAAACTGGCGAAAGTAGCTGCTGTTGAAGCAACTGGTTATGGAACTTCAGTAATCGGCTGTCCCGCCGAAGCAGGGATAGATGCCTACGTCCCTCCACAGGAAACCCCTGACGGAAGGCCTGGTTATGCCATCATGATTTGTAATATGGACAAAAAAAAACTGGATCATGAATTATTAGAGCGTGTTGGAATGTGTATACTAACAGCCGCAACTACTGCAGTTTTTGATTGGATGGAAGAACCTGATGCAAAATTTAAAACTGGTCAAAAACTCAAATTTTTCGGTGATGGATTCGAAAAGCAGTTAAAAATTGATGGAAGGACGATCCATTCAATTCCACTCATGTCGGGAGATTTTTTAGTAGAAGCTGAATTAGGAATAAAATCAGGAGTAGCTGGAGGTAATTTCTTCATATTAGCTGAAAATCAACCTGCAGGCCTTTTAGCAGCTGATGCTGCTGTTGACGCTATAAAATCTGTACCAGGGGCAATTACGCCGTTCCCTGGTGGAATAGTTGCATCCGGTTCTAAAGTAGGTTCTAATAAATACAAATTTTTAGGTGCTTCCACCAACGAAAAAATGTGTGTAACACTCAAAGAAGAAGTAGAAGGATGTCAGATACCTGAAAATATTAAAGGAATTTATGAAATCGTAATTGACGGTGTTGATGAAACTACAGTTAAAGCAGCAATGAAAGCTGGAATTGAAGCAGCAGTCACTATAAATGGTGTAATACAAATCAGTGCAGGTAACTTTGGAGGAAACCTCGGCGCCTATAAATTAAATCTACATGACTTGTTCTAAAGGGATTATTTCCCTTACTAACCTTTTTTTGGATAACTCTTCTTCTACTCTATTCAATACAAATTTTTTCAGTAGTTTCTCTTTCAATGATATTCCAAATTTCATCTTCATCAAGATTAACTCCTATAAGCATCCCAGATTTATCTAAAGCTTTTTCAATCTTCTTAATAGTTTTAAAATCCCCTGCAGACACAGTATGCGAATGTATATTCTTTGATATTCCAGAAAGGGCTTTAAGAGATCTTTGAGACTCAGGCTTCTGATATTCTCTTTCACAATTTTTAAGATCTTCATCATTTCTTAAATAAAGCTGCCTAGTTACAACTTGCATTACTCCTGGGAGGTAATATTTTGAATCCAATATACGTCCTCCATTTTTTATTACAATCCGTTTATCATCAATCTGACTGGGTTCGTGTCTTAAAAACATTTCACTAACTCGCCCATATTCCTTAATTCTCTTTACAATCTCTTCATGAGTTAGGTTAACACCTAAAAGAAAACCCTTATTATTTAATTCCTTCTCTATTTTACCGAGACTGTCAGTATCGTGAGCTGAAATCCTGTGAGAATGAACGCCAGCACCTGATAAATTATATAGTCTTTCAAGAGACTCCATTCTTTTGTCATCCTCTTCTAAACGGGTTAAAAATCTTTCCATTTCTTCAGCTTCAGATAAATCAATTTTCCTATACAAAGGTTCATTGAATCCAGGTAAGTAATATTCAATATCTTCTAATGTACCTCCATATTTTAAGATTATTTCGGCTTCTTCACGTATATCTGCCACACCATGAGTTTCAGTGACTTTTATCTCAGGTTTAATAACCACTTCAACTAATCGCCCATATTTACGAGCAGCCTCTTGTATTTCTTCTTCACTAAGATTCACTCCTAATAAAAATCCTTCTTGTTTAAGTTCATTCACCACAGCATCTAATGCTTCTTTACTGGGTCCTGAAATCCAATGAGAATGAATCCCACTCATTGACTCATACATCCGTTCTAAAGACTTTTTACGAGAAGGTTCACGTTCTAAACTATCTAAAAATTTATTAAACTGATCTTCATTGGAATTTTCTATTTCTCTAATTAAAGGCCCTTTAATTTCAGGTAAATGATATTCTATATTCTCCAAAGTGCAGCCATTTTTAAAGATGATATTTGCTTCCCTTTTCATATCATCCACCCCATGCATTTCAGTTACCTTAATAAGAGTTGGTTGAATAGCTGCAAAATAAATATCCTCTGCCCCACTGGTCTCAGGAGATACGACTTCATCCGCTCCAGAACGATAAAGTCTCTTAATATTTACTTTTTTACTTGCTCTGGTGACTATCCATATGTCAGAGCGCATTTCCCTAACTGTTAAAGTAATGAATAGATTATCCACATCATCACCAGTAGTTATTATAACTGCCCTAGCTCTTTCAATTCCAGCATCTCTCATTACACTTTCATCGGTGGCATCACCATGAAGGGCTAGAACGTTTGGATCCTCCCACAGTTCCTTTTCAATAATATTTCGATTACTTTCTATTATTATTGCTGTTTGATTCCTTTTTATCAGATCTTCATGAACAGCACTGCCCACCCGTCCATAGCCACATAATACAAAATGATTTTTAGTTCCCGCAATTTTTCTTCTCTGTCTAGCGCCAGTTGTTAATTCTTCTACTGCCATAATACTCACCGTTATTAATATAAAAGCATAAGCTAATAATCCAACACTACCAAGCACCAAAGTTACCACAAAAATTTTTTGTACCGGAGTTATTGGAACAATATCACCAAATCCTACTGTAGTCATAGTGGTAACAGTAAAATAAATTGAATTTATAAAATCCAAACCCATTATATAATGTGAACCAATTAAACCGTAGCTTACCAGGATTACCATGGAAATTAGAGCATATTTTATAAATGATGAAGGAATAGGAGTATTTTCTTCTAATTTAGGCAAGGCAAATATGGATGGTTGAACCACAGGATCACCGTTTATTTAATTAAATCCTAAGAATTGTCTTAATGAAACAAATAATTAGACATTATAATACAAATAAAGTTATAATTAAATATCAATTCTTTTATAATTTATAATTAGTGAAAAATATGACTCCTAAAGACATGATGGTGATTGACGCTAATACTGAAGCTTTAGGCATTCCAAGAGCTTCTCTCATGGAAAACGCAGGTCATTCTCTGGCAGAAATAATATCAGGAATTTCGAAACCATGTAAAATATCTATTTATGCTGGTAATGGTGGTAATGGTGGTGATGGTTTTGTAGCTGCCCGATATCTCCTAAACAAAGGATTTGAAGTGAATGTTTACCTTTTAGCCCATCCTTCACAGATAAAGTCAACAGAATCGCGGACGAATTGGGAAGTACTTCAAAAAATCAATCTAGGTTTAAATGACCTTAAAATCTCAGTATTGAAAGATTCTTCGGATCTCCATATCACAGATTCAGATGTTATAATAGATGCTCTTCTAGGTACAGGAATAGAAGGCAAGCTCAGAGAACCTATATCAAGTGCTATTGATGTAATTAATAATTCACCTGCAATTAAAGTGGCAGTTGATGTTCCCAGTGGTCTTGATCCCCTCACAGGTAAAGTTTTTGATAAAGCAGTCAAGGCAGATGTCACAGTAACTTTTCACAAGATTAAGATAGGACTTAAAGATGCTAAAAAGGAGTATGTGGGTAATATTCACGTTTGTGATATTGGAATTCCCAATGAAGCTGAAATATTCACAGGTCCTGGAGATCTTTTAAGATTTAATAATAGGAAGGAATGGTCTCATAAGGGACAGAATGGTAAAGTACTTGTTATCGGTGGAAGTAAAGATTATTCGGGTGCTCCAGCGATTGCAGCCTTATCATCCTTAAAATCTGGTGTTGATTTGGCAATACTGTCAACTCCCTCCAACGTTAGTAATATTATAAGATCTTATTCACCAGATTTGATCGTTAAAAATCTATCTGAGGACTATATAAAACTCAAAGATGTTGATAAAATATTAGAATTTTCTAAAGACATAGGTTCTCTAGTAATAGGTTGTGGTATGGGACTCGAAGATGATACTGGTACAGCATTAAACCAATTGCTGGATAAAATTCAAAAACCAATGGTTATAGATGCTGATGCTCTTAAATTAATTGATATAGATTTAATCAGAAAAATAAGAAGTGAAGTTGTTCTAACGCCACACGCCAATGAATTTAAAGATTTATTCGGTATTATGACCTCAAATAAACTTGAAGATAAAATACAAACCGTTTTAAAAGCATCAAAAAGCTGTGATGCTACAATTCTGATGAAGGGTTTAGTGGATATAATTGCAAGTAATGATAGACTTAAACTCAATTTCACAGGTAATCCTGGGATGACAGTAGGTGGAACTGGGGATTGTTTAGCAGGTTTGGTAGGTGGATTGCTAGCTCAAGGTCATGAGGGATATGAGGCAGCATTTTTAGGTGCTTATATTAATGGTAGGGCAGGAGATCTGGCTATTTTGAAATATGGATATAATTTTACCACATCTGACCTTTTAAAGTTCATTCCGGATTCATATAAATAGTTATGTGGTATTTAGATAAGAACTTTTTATTTATAGAGAATTCTAATCTAAAAATTTTATAAAAAAAATTATTAATTGAATTAAAAAAATATTTGAAAATTAAAGTAATTTCTCAATAATTTTCGGCTGAAGATTTAGTCTCCAAATTTAATAAATTTTTTAGGCTCGAAATTAGTTTTCATAGTCCAGAAATAAGCTTCACCTTTCGTAATGCGGAAGATTATGAGTCCTGGATGATCAAAGGTCATTCCAAATTCTTTAAGGAATGGTCTATCTTCTAAAACCTTTTTTTTGAGTTCTTGATCATCTAAGAACTCTACTTCGCCTGCTACTCTCATCATAGTTCCTGTTGCTTCGCCCGGTTGCCAGAAACATGCTTCTACCTTTCGGTTCGCCTGAAGCTGACCATATGTGTCTTTCATGGCTCCAATTTGGAAATAAAACCCCTTATCATTGGCAAACCAGAAACCAAGTGCTCTAACTCTGGGTTGATTTCCATCCATTGTTGCTAAGTAGCAAACAGGTGTTTCATTTGCAAATTTTATGCAGTCTTTAAAATCCATTTATAAATTCACCCCAATTTTATAAAATTTTTTCTAAGTTTTCAAATGTTATATATCTTAATAAAGACCTATTAATTTTCCTATTAGCAAAATTCCAAATCCAATTATTCCCCCAAATCCTGTAATTAATACAGTTAATATATTAATAGGTATCTTGAAGAATGGTAACAAGTTAAATAAGAATAGAAGTATAAGGCCTAAGAGTGCATGAGCTCCTATGTATAAAACTATTTTTCCTAAACCGTATAATATTCTAAAACCAAATATTCCAAGGACTATTATTATAATTCCAATTATGATAATGTTAGTTAAATCCATAATATATCGTTCACTTTCTATAAATTGTATTTTAATCTTTTTTGCATACTTTTTGATAGCAAGCTGCCTGTATACCGTAGTTTTTAATCATTCCAACTATTTCTCGCTGATCAGTCTCTTTATCTTCAAATGAGACGGCTTGTTCTTGGTAGAGGCTAAAGGGTGATTTCCTGCCTAAAATCCTTAAATTACCTTTATGGAGTTTTACCCTTACGATGCCGGTGACTCGTTTCTGCATGTTATCAATAAGACAATCGAGGTCTTCTCGGAGGGGTTCATGCCACAATCCATTGTAGATTAACTCTGAATAAGTTTGAGAAGTATTTTCAGCAAATTTAATCTCTTCTCTAGTGAGTACAATCTGTTCTAAAGCCTTATGGGCAGTTATTATTAGAACGGCACCAGGTGTTTCATAATTTTCTCGTGATTTTAGACCTATAATACGATCCTCAATTATATCAATTCTCCCAATTCCATGTAATCCACCAATTTGATTACACTCTTTTATAATATCCACGGGATCTAATTTTTTATTATTTAATGCGATGGGAATTCCTTCTTCAAATTTGATTTCAAGTATCTGGGCTTCATCTGGAGCATTGTTACTAGATCTAGTCCAATTAAATGCTTCTTCTGGCATTTCCACCATAGGATCCTCTAATATGTCTCCTTCGATAGATCTACCCCAAATATTTTCATCGATACTATATAACTCAAAAATTGGTAAAGGTATGCAATGAGATTTTGCATATTCTATTTCTTCACTTCTAGTTAGATTTAAATCCCTTATTGGTGCTATTATTTGGCAACTTGATGTGGATCTGATGGTGGATTCAAATCTGAACTGATCATTGCCTTTACCAGTGCAACCGTGAGATATGGCTAATGCACCCTCTTTTTTGGCTAGTTCAACGATTTTCATTGCAATTAACGGTCTTGCTAGGGCTGTGCTTAAAGGGTATCCTTCATAGGTAGCATTGGCTTTTATAGCTTTAAATATGTAATCTGTGGCAAATTCATCTTTGGCGTCAATAGTGTAATGTTTAGAAACACCAATTTTATGTGCAACTTGACTCGATCTTTTTACTTCTTTTTCTGGTTGCCCTACATCAACACAGGCAGTTATAACTTCCATGTTATATTTTTCTTGGAGTAATTTGATACACACTGATGTGTCTAGTCCGCTGCTGAATGCTAGAATTACCTTTTCCATTTTCTTCATCCGTCCTTAATTATTTTTTTTTATATATTATAATTAACTCAAAATAATAATGGTTTTTTATACTATTATTAGAAATAATCTTAGAATAAATATAATACACAGTATTTTATAAATCCTCAATTTATACTTGGTGGATTTTGATGGTTACAGAATTAAAAATAAGAATAATTTCTCTGGAGACGGCTGGTAACATCCGAAAAAATCAGAGTATCATGGAGAACCTCCCTAGTGGTGATTTAACTGATAGAATATTAAAAATTGCTTTGAAGGGTACTCCACTAATCAAAATAGGGAATGGTCATCCTCGTGTAATGTTAACTGCAGGTATCCATGGAAACGAGCTTCCACCCCAATTATCTGCTTTAAGATTGGCTGAAAATCTTAAATCACACTATATTAATGGAACAATCTTTATTATTCCATTTACCATACCTCAAGCTACCATGAATGGCTCGAGAAGATTTAAAGGTTTTGATATGAATAGGAAAGCTTCAAGTGAAGGTTATATTACTAATAATATAATTAAAACTATTAAATCCTTGAAAATAAATTCATTAGCTGATTTTCATGCGACTAAGCCTCATAGTAATCCTGGAGTTGAGAGTGTTTTTTGCTCAAAAAAGCCCGTTATTCAAAGTTTCAAAATAGCAGAACATATAAATGAAATTTCATCATCACAAGTTATTTGTCATGAAAAAGCTGGGAGCTTATACAGTGGAGCATTGGAGGATGAATGTAATCTCAGTGGAGTGCCGGCGGTAACTTGTGAAGTCGTATCACATAATAATAAATTAGATTCTGGGAGTTTGGAAAGATCTTATTTACAGATGATTGCTTATCTGAACTACTTTGATATTGTTTAATCGCAAATTTTTATAGAGCAAATAATTTTTTTTATAAACCAGATGAAAATATAGCATCTTATAAAAAAATATTTCATTTTCATTAGTTATAGCATTACCATTCTTTCCCGATGTTTTTTATATAGTGCTTCAATAATCGATTTGGATCACCAAGTAAGAGATAGAAATCTAAGTTTAATGACGTTTTTAACTTTATTACTATACTGGTAGTTATAATATCCATTGTTATGGGATTAATAATTTTTAAATAAAAGATTTATATTTTTCTATATATTATTGACTTCTTTAGGGATATTTATGTTAATAAATGAATTTTAATACTTATTTTGTTTTTTAGTGTTTATTTTTGGATGCATCAATCATAGTATAATAGATTTATTAACGCCTAGTTTTTTTAAGGTTCTTTAACCCAGTATATAATAAAAAATATTAATAAATCATTTGGAATTTTTTTAATGATTTATGGGTTTCACAGTATTTTTATTATTTAATGGATAATAGAGGAAATTTTCCCGGCTGTGATTTAATCATCTTGTATTCAAAACTCCGGTAAACAGTTCTATTTTTTTCTAAAAAATTGATTGAATCATTCAGGCTTTAATAATACATTTCTTTAATTATTAGATGATTTTTATGAGTCAGATAAATAATCAGTAATCTTTATATATCATGTTTTATAATGATGAATTATAATTTACATGCTATAAATAAATCCGATTACTGTAGTAAAATCGATTTATCTGTTTATTATATTCATAATTCATGATGTAAAACATTTGAAGGAGTATATAATGTTTATAGTGAGAATATTTTATGCAATAGCTTATTTCGCAATTTTGTTATTAGAAATAGGTAAAGCTACATGGGATGTTGCAATAAGAACTGTAAATGGAGAAGTAGAACCTGTGGTAGTAGAAATTGAAACTGTACTTAAAAGACCTATTTCCCAAACCATACTAGCTAATAGTATCACTTTAACTCCTGGAACACTTACTATTGACTTAGATTCAGAAAAACAGGTTTTAATAGTTGCAACTATTAATCCCAGAAGTAAAGAAGAAGTAATTCCCTTTGAACCATACATAAGAGGGATGTTAGAATAAAAAATATTATCTTGATATAAATTCCATTTAAACCTATAAAAATGATGAAGGAAATGTTAAAATGGACGTATTATTGTTATCTGAATATATTCTAATGGCTGCATTGGCCATATTTGTCTTGTCCACTATAAGAATTACTACTAGAAAAACCATTGCAATGAGTTTAGTTGGACTTTCTGGATTAAGTATAGCAGTTGCAACTATATTAATTTTAATTCAAACCATCTATAACATATCATTTTGTTCAAATATAGCAACTGCACTTATAATTTTAGGACCAGTAGGTACTATAGCATTTTCAAAAGTATTGAAGGGTGATTAAATTGACTGATGTAATTACTCTGATAGAATCAGCTGTTCTACTAATATCAGCCGTATTAGTGTTACTCACAGCTCTGGGAATTTTAAGATACAGGGATGATTTGGATAGGGTGATTTACGCCCGAATACATATACTGGGGGTAGCTGATGTAGCTTGTATTTTAGCCTTATTAGTACTAGGTCAAACTGTTTTAGCAGTCGCATACTTTATATTAGCACCCTTCAGCGCACATGCTATAGCTAACGCCTTCTATTATGGGGAGGAGAAAAAATGATTGAATACATTGAATACGTACTCATGCTTACCACAGTTCTTGGAGCAGTAATAGCTCTTATACAAAGAGATCTTTTAAAGGCAGCCATATTGACCGGAATACCTGGTGCTTCTTTAGCGTTTTTATATCAATTTTTACTTGCACCTGATGTAGCATTGACTCAGGCCATCGTGGGATCAGCGATTGTCCCTGTATTTTTCGCTTTAGCTGTTCTAAAAACACGTAGAATGGAGGAATAAAAAAATGATTATAAGTGCTCAGCTATTTTCATTTTTCACCGCGGGTTCATTAGTAATTATAGGAATATTTGCAGCATTATTCCTAGATAATTTAATAAAGAAGATAATTGGGTTAGCTTTCATAGGTGATGGTGCTAATCTGTTTATAATTACCATGGGTTACAAGCCGGGAGGTATTGTATATATATTCCTTCCTAATATGACTATTAGTAATTTTGCCCAGAACGCATCTTATCCTCTTCCATTTGCCTTGGTACTAACCAGTATTGTTATTGGAGCTAGTACACTCGCCGTAATGCTAGGACTCGTCATCGTGCTTAATAAAAGACATGATTCTTTAAGTGCTTCTAAGATTTTAGGAGATGAGAGTGACTAAAAATGCTTCAAAATTTATATAATTTAATAAAAATAGTATTTAACATGAACCAACCATTATTGAATGATTTTGGGGATGATTAATGATGGATTCATTAATGCCTTTAATGGTTATAATACCAATTGCCAGTGCACTTTTCTTGAATTTATTGCATGATAAAGATCGCACAATCAAAATATTAGCCATAGTAACCGCATTAGTATTACCTATCATCCCATTATTAACTGGTTATGGTTCACATTATTTTGGAGGTTATGCTCCCCTATCCCAAAATTCAGTTATAGCTCAAGGTTTACCAGCTATAATCACAAGTACACAATTATTTGTATTCCATCCCGGAATCGTCTATGTATTTGGTAGTGCACAAAAAGTTATGATATTCGTATTGGGAATTGTGGCATTTTTCGCTATTTTCACAGCGTTAAACGAGACTAAAAAACCTTCAGGAGTTTATACATACTTAATGTTCATGGGAACAGCAGCTGCAACTGCTATTCTACTTTCTGATGATATATTCAATTTTTATGTATTTTTTGAAATAGCTGCTTTAGCACAAATAGGAATAGTTATTGCATCAAATGTAAAAAATAATTATGAAACTGCACTTAAATACATTATATTGGGAAATATAGCTGGTCCTTTACTCCTTTTAGGAATAGCGTTACTATTAGGAGTTACAGGAAATGTTAATATAACAGACATTATTTATTCAATAAAAAATGGATATGTAAATCCTCAAAATCCAGTTCTTCTCATGGCATTGGCTCTTATTACATTTGGATGGCTTTATGGTTCTGGACTACCACCATTCCATACTATAAAATCAGCTTTATACAGTAAGGCTTTACCTCATGGGGCAGCGTTAATTCAAGCGATAACTGTCTTCATAATGGTGGCTTTAGGGGTGATGATCCTTAGGATTTTCTCTTACTTATCATTCTCTAAAATGGCCATTATTGCAGTATCACTCTTAGCATTAGTTCTCAGTATAACCATGGCCATAGTGCAGACTGATTTCAAGAGAACCTTAGGTTACCTAGCTGTGGGTGAGTTAGGTTATATTGGAATAGGATTAGGTTTAGGAACCACATTAGGGATTACTGCTGGTCTTTTTCAAGCCATTAATGAAGCTATAATTACAGCATTTTTATTTATAGGATTTGGGACGGTTTTATATAAAACGCGAATTAGTGACACTCGTAAATTGGGTGGAATGATGTTTGAGAACCCACGGGTGGCTCTTTTAGTTCTTTTGGCTGGTTTAGCCATGGCTGGTGTTCCACCATTAAATGCATTCCAAAGTAAATTAATGTTGATTCAGGCTTCTGTACAGGCTGGAGTGCCTGAACTCGGTATAATTATGATACTTTTAAGTATTGTAACTTTCATGACGTTTATGAGAGCATTTTACATTATATATATGCGGCCGAAGCCTGCTGAACTTGAAATACATGATTATAAAATACCTAAAGCAACTATCATATCTTTAGTGGCGTTTTTAATCATTTGTTTGACATTAGGTTTGTTCCCGCAAATTGCAACAAGTAATCTACAAACATTAGCTTCTAGCCTAGTTTAGATGGAGAGATTTTATATGAGTGTTTATGATTCAATCTTAAAAAGAATACGGGAAATACAGGGAAAAACTGAGGAAGAGGAACCCTTAACTAATATTTCAGCTTCATCAATGTTAACAGCTGAAATAACTCTAATTTCATCCCTTTTAATCGCTTTGATCATGGTAAGACTGATAAGTAAGACTTTGATGATTGTTTTGGTAATAGCAGTATTCTTCATAGCATTAATGATCTCACCCATAATGCCCAAACTAATGAGGGAACAGAATGATTCATTCAGTAATATGATCTTCTACATTGTATTAGCACTGGGAATTATAGTAGCCCTGTTTTATTGGGGGAATTTAAATGTATGAAGGATTAAAAAATTTGATAAGCGCAATAGCACTTTTAGTGTTTGCTATAACCCTATTTAATGCGATATACGGGTTTAATCAGATATTATACCCTGGAATTAGTTATCTTTACAATTGGGTAGGTCCTACGATAGCTCCTAACATGGTTACCAATATAGTATTTGACTGGAGAGGATATGACACTTTAGGAGAAGCTCTGATTTTGGTAAGTGCAGTGATTGTGACTTTACTAATATTTGGAAGAGGAAGGGTTAAGTTGGGAGGAAAATTAGAATGAGCACCATACTTAAAATATTCGTATTTCCAGCAGCTCTTATAATAATGTGTTTAGGAATAGACACTATTTTAGGGGGGCACATAACACCCGGAGGGGGATTTCAGGGTGGCGCTATAATTGCGGGTGGATTCATATTCTGTGTTATGGTATATGGATTAAAAGACACTCCTATCAAATTCTCCAAGGAATTCATAGTTGGATTAGAAAGTGCAGGTGCACTTATTTATGTGTTTTTAGGTTTGGCTGGACTGATATTTTCTGGATATTATCTTTACAATCTAGGAGTAGATCTTTACCATATTATTCCACCAGTTATAAAAAATATATTTGACTATCCAGACCCTCTTCATGCTGGAATAATACCATATTTAAACTTCGTAGTTGGTCTTGAAGTATTTGGGAGTTTAAGTGCTGTGGTCATAGCATTTTTAGGGTTTAAAAAAGAAGTTTTTGTTGAAGGAGAAGATGAGGAGATTTAAAAAATGGTTTATTTTTATGCAGGTCCAACTATTCTGGGATTTTTACTAGGATTGATACTTGGAAGTAGAGTTAAAATATCCTCTGAAAGCAAATTGAATTTAACTTTAGGAAGTTTCATAGTGTTATTAATAGCGGCCAGCGTAATTGCATATTTAGAAGGTCCTTTCCCATACTACACAGGTTTACCACTTGCACCTGGATTTATATCAGGTATCTTAGGTATTATAATTGGTAAAGAGACTTTAGGGAGATTTGCTAAGGATGATCATATAGAAAGTAATCATGAAGATAATATTTAAATTTTAGGAATATTCTAACGAACAAAAAAAAAGATTCATGGATGTGGAAGGTTCTGATAATGTTTTTATCAACAAATGAATGTGAAGGAATAGGAGAATGCATTAAAGAATGCCCTACTGGGGCTATAAGATTAATAGAGGGCAAAGCATTTAGCTGCATTACTTGCGGTGCTTGTGCAGAGGCTTGTCCAAATAGGGCCATAAAAAAGAATAGATACGGTGGATATATCGTGGATAGGGCTAAATGCAATGCCTGCGGGGTCTGCGAGATGATCTGTCCAGTAAGTAGTATAAGAATAGAAGACGATGTTGTAAAAGGTATTTGTGCTCAGTGTGGAATTTGCGTTGACGCGTGTCCTGCAAATGCTAGAATAGATGCCAATGATGTTATAGAAAACCGACAGTTACACTTCCTTGAGGCATTAAACATCACGGTTCAGCCAGAGGTAAGGGTAATAAAAGAAGAATTGAAAGCTGAAAGAATCAACGTAGTCACTGAAGGCGAAAAATGTACTTTATGCAGGAGATGTGAATATTACTGCCCTACCGGTGCTATAATGGTGGATTTAAATCAGGAGGGAGAATGCACAAATTGTAAAGTCTGTGAAGAAGTTTGTCCTGCAGAAGCAATAACTGATAATGTTATAGATGTGGATAAATGTACTTTATGCCTTAGATGCGTTAAAGAATGTCCTAACAAAGCCATATATATTGAGGACTTTAAGATTAAAGTCAAAAAACCAGAAACAGATGAAGAAAGGATTGGAAATATAATTTCTTGTTTGAATTGTGGTTTATGTGCTGAAGCCTGCTCTCATGGAGCACTTAGAATGATTGATGGTAAAATGCGGTATGATCCCACTCTTTGTGAAGAATGTGAAACGATGGAATGTTTAGATGTTTGTCCGGTGGGGACTCTCCGTTTATCAAATGAAGTTGAAGGGATGATAAAAGGTTTCTGCGTTTCATGCGGTCGTTGTGTGAAAGTATGTGATGTTAATGAAGCAAGGAGCTTCAAGGATATCAAATGGGAAGGAAATATTTCAGAGGATTGTATATCCTGTGGAGTTTGTGCTGAAATCTGTCCAAAAGATGCTATAACTCTTAAAAGAGGTTGTATAGAAGTTAATTTGGATGATTGTATTTTATGTGAGAATTGCGCTATTCATTGCCCGAAAGATGCCATACCAAAAACAACTATGCGTAAAAAATCGATAAAAGAAGGATTCACATATATTCAGGATAAATTGTGTATGCAATGTAAGTTATGCACTAAAATATGTCCAGAAGAGGCCATCTTATCTATGGAAGATGGTAAGATGGTGGTAGATGAATCTAAATGTAATTACTGTGGGGCTTGCTCCAACGCATGTCCTGCTAAAGCTATCATACTTGAACGGGAATTTGAGGTCGCATCATGAAAGATTTGATTCGAATATTTCTAGAGGGAATCATAAATAATTTTAACAGAATTCTTTTCGCTTCAGACCGGGTCACAGACATGAATATCCGGAATAGTATTCTGGAGGGAAGAGTCACACCAACAGATAAGGTTGCAGAGGTCCCATGTATTGGCTGCGGAGGTTGTAGCAATGCTTGTCCAACTGAAGCTATAGATATGGTAGATTTGGATGAACCTGTAGAAATGATGGAAGGATTAGTTAAAAATCAGATACCTGTTTTAAATAGCGAAAAATGTGTTAACTGTTATTATTGCCATGATTTCTGCCCACTTTACGCTTTATTTGGGAAAGCAGGAACCATCCATCCAAATGATGTAGGAGAAGCTACATCTGATATATCACAGCTTCTAGAGAAACCAGTTAAAATATCAGATGATAAAATAGCTTTCATAGCCCAATATTTATCTGATTCAACTGTTTTGAAGAAAAGAAAAACAATTGATAGGTGAATTTTTATTAAAAAAATTTTTTATTATTTAAATGGATTTTTAGATAATACTTTGAAATACTTTATAACAATTAAGGTGATTATATGAGTTTAAAATCATATTCTAGAGCCAGATCTGTACATGTAATGCTGGTGTATACTGGCGGATGTAATGGCTGCGATATTGAAATAGTGAATTGTATTTTCTCACCGAAATATGATGCTGAGCAATATAAAATATTTCTTACCTGGAATCCAAGAGAAGCTGACGTTTTAGTGGTTACTGGTCCAGTAACTAAGCATAATGAACAACCTCTTCGTGAAATATATAAAGCTATTCCGGAGCCTAAGGCAGTTATAGCTGCTGGGGCCTGTGCATTAATGGGTGGAGTTTATAAGAATATTAATGGTGATATTCCTTCAGAGGAAATCATGGGGCCGGTGGATAAAATCATACCAGTGGATGCTAAGGTGCCTGGCTGTGCAGTGCGACCCGAGGATGTTTTAGCTGGAGCAGTTGCAGCTTTACCTAAATTATTGAATGCTAAATAGAATAAATGTACTTTATATCCATTTGTAAATGAAATGATGATAATAGTATACTTAACTATAAAAAATAGGATTAGAGTGAAGGATAAACATAAAAAAATAGATTTAAGAGGTTTTTATGCTAATAAAGGTGTATTTTGATGGATGAAGATAATAAAGTAACTAAAAAACAGGTAATTGAAACTGAAGTTCCATTGGGAACGGTTCACTCAGCAGCTATAGAGCCTTATCGGGTGAGGTTATTCGTTGAAGATGAGATTGTTAAAGATGCTGAGATAACTGTAGGAGTTAATCATCGAGGTGTGGAGAGAATAATGGAAGGTTTACCTGTAGAGAAGGCTAATAGTTTAACAGAGAAGATCTGTGGAATCTGTTCTAATAGTCACATCTGGAATTCAGTTTTGGTTGCAGAGAAAGCTTTAGGTATTGAGGTGCCTGAGAGGGCATTATACATTAGGATCATTATGGAAGAATTGGAAAGATTGCACAGTCATATGTTATACTTAGCCCATGGTAGTGAGGTACTTGGTCATGAAACATTTGCCATGAGAATTTTCTATATCCGAGAAACAGTAATGGAACTTTTAAGGATGATTGGGGGTAATAGAGTACAGTATGGTGTTCCTATTATTGGGGGGATAAGGCCCCGTGCTGAACTTGACTTGATGAGAATTCAGAAGATTAAAGATGGAATGGATTTTGTGGAGGAGAAAATTACAGAATTCGCGGAGCGGTTCGTTTCAGATCCTATGGTTATGTCGCGTATAACTGGTGTGGGAATTCTTAAAAAAGAGGATGCTATAAGATTATCTGCCACTGGACCAACTTTACGTGCTACGGGAGTTGATATTGACCTTCGTAGGGATATGCCTGAATATGAATCCTTTGAATTTAATGTGATTACTCAAGATGATGGTGATGTTAAAGCTAACATACTCGTGCGGGTGCTTGAGATTCCGGAGTCTATTAAAATAATAAGACAAGCTATTGATCATCTTCCTGAAGGTAAAATAACTAACCGTAGCTGGGATATGGAGGATTCTCCAGTTACTAATAATTACATTGAAGTGCCTAGAGGCAAGCTTTACCACTCTTATAGTTTAGATGATGGGCGGGTTAGGAATGTAATTATAAGAACTCCTTCTATAACTAATATAGGAGCTATGGAGTATGCTTGTATAGGATATCATATTACAGATGCCCAATTAGCTATTGTGCAATGTGATCCTTGTTTCACTTGCACGGATAGGGCTATTAAAATAATCCAAATATAGAGAGGAGATTAATAAATGAGCATTGCAGATTCATTAATTGCGTTTATAGCTGTGATAGGAACCTTAATACTAGCCTTTTTTGTAAGTGCTTGGTTACCGGGTATTGAAAGAAGGTTTCAGGCTAGAATTCAGCAGAGAATAGGTCCTCCTATATCTACTCCGGGTATCATGGCTCCACTTAAATTTTTCTTTAAGGAGGTCATAAATCCTAACTCACCTATGCCTGGGCTTTATAATGTGTTACCAATCATAGGATTAATAATCACAATATCATTATTAATGATTACTATGCCTCAATTATATGTATTGGCGGCGTTCACAAGTGTAATAGCATTAGTCGGTCTTTTAAAGGTGGAAGAGATAATATATATGTTTATGGGTTCACTATCACAATCTGTTTTATCCCTTAAAATGCCTTTTCCTGATATTGTTAAAGGAGCTAAACATCCGGGAGTAAGACGGTCATTTGTAGAAGAACTCAGTTCTATGAGGGCTTTTAGACTTATTGCGTTTGGTTCATTTCCTATTTACATTGCGATATTTGTTACGGTGGCTATCGCTAAGAGCATTTATATTAGTGATATAGTAAGTTATCAGCAGATTCATGGGCCGATTCTTTTTTCCTTAGCAGGTATTTTAGGAGCTATAGTCTTTTTCATAGGATTTATGATACTCTTAAATGAATATCCTTTTGCAATACTCAAAACAAAGGCAGATGTCATAGAGGGACCACTATTAGAATATGCTGCAAAATATAGGGCTTACGTTTATATTAGTCGAGGATTTCTAATATTTGTATTGGCTAGTATATTCTCTACTTTATTCCTTGGTATACCACCTAACATCTTGAGTTGGACTATACTTATAAATATTGCAGTTACACTAGTATTTACTATGATAATGGCTACTGTGAGTACATTCTCTCCAATATTCACTTTCAAACAATTTTATCCACTAGTAGCGGGTGTTTCTATGATAGGAATTCTAGCAATTATTGCATCTTTCTTGTAGAATTCACTTTATTATCTTAGAAAAAAAATAAAAATTTAGAATAAAAAAAAATTTGAGTGCATTTATAAAGATAAAATTTAAGGGTGATTTTAATGAAATTCGTGGTAAGTCCCATGCATATCATAAGTGTAGGGGGATATATTGTGGAAACATATTTTCCATACCGTAACATAATAGTAGTAAACCCCACTGAGGAACCTATAAAGATTGATGTTCCTATCTTCTCAGAGGAATGGATTGAGGTGCATCGGAAGTTAGGACTTGAGATCACACTTGTCGAGAATGATGATTCGTTTTTACGTGCTTTTAGAAAAGCTAAAATTAAATTAGATAAAATGAAAGAAAGTGATTGAAAACAATACTATTTTTTTTATATTTATTTAAAATTTTATTCACATTTTTTATTTAATTAGTGAAACGATGTTAGAATAAACGTTTGAGAGATATTTAATTTAAATTAAATTCAAAAAAATTTATAGATTTTATTTTAAACATAAAATTATAAATTACTAAATAATCATAATAATATGAACTTATAGATTATTTTAATGTTATGAGAGGATTTAAATTGAAAGAAACTGCTATAAATATTAAGGCTCAGAATAAACCCGGAGTTTTACGGGATATAACTGATATGTTAGCGGGTTATGGGATAAATATTACATATACCCATCTATTTTTAGAAGGTAAAGACTCTGCATCCATTTATATGGAATTAGAATACGTGGAGAATGTAGAAAAATTTATTAATATTATTAGAAATTTTGAAGAAGTATCAAAGATCGAGATTCACAGATCTTTGGGAGAAATTTATGGTAAGAGAATTATTATAATTGGAGGAGGTGCGCAGGTTGCCATGGTAGCTCAGGGAGCTATAACTGAAGCTGATAGGCATAATATAAGAGGGGAGCGCATCAGTGTAGATACTATACCTTTGGTTGGGGAGAATGAACTTGCAGAGGCGGTGTCTGCTGTGGGAAGATTACCTAGAGTGGGTGCCTTAGTTCTTGCTGGTTCTCTTATGGGTGGAAAAATCTCTGCAGCCATTGAAGAAATAAAAATTGATCACGAGGTTATAGTCATTAGTCTCAATATGCCTGGTGGTGTTACTGAAAAGGCGGATTTAGTTGTAACTGATCCAGTACAAGCAGGGGTGATGGCTGTGATGGCTGTTGCTGATACTGCTATATTTGATATTAAAAAAATTAGAAATAAAAAATTTTAAAAAAAAAGATTATTAGTAAAAAAACTAGAACTATAAATATTTTATTCTTCTACGGGTTCTAAAGTTCTAATAATTCTTTCTGCAACCCTCTTTAAGTCATTATCTTTTATTTCAGTACTTCTAGCTATTTTAAGAGCCATTTCCAAAACTTTGGGAACATCTTCAGGAGAAATATCCGTAATCATACCCGTATAACTTTGTCCTGATTCATCTTCCATTTCAACATTCTTCTCTGACATAGTCTCGAGCAAAATTTGGCATTCCTTAATCAGGTTTGGGTCTTCCTTCATTTCCTCACATTTGGCCATGAGCTTTTCATTCTTTTCTTCCATAGTTATCACCAGTATCCTATTATGATCCTCTATGAATTTATATGTTATATATACGGTTTCTGCCGTACAGATTTAGATGAAAGAAATAATAAAATAAAATTATTAGATAATATAAAATTTTTATTTTAAACAAATCATTTTTTTTGTTAGTTTAAATCTCGGTGGGGGAGTGTAATAGCACCGACAATGCTAAATGGAAATGGAAATAAACTATAATTTAATTAATAAAATTAAAATTTATTAATTGGAATTATTTGCAATATTTTAAAAAATATATTTAGAATAAATTTTAGATTCCAAACTTTATTTATAAATGAATCAGGTGATTTTATGGCATCCTACATTGAAAGTATGGACGGACCAATAGTTAAAGCGGCAGAAACAGCATTAGATATGGAAAATATTAATTATGTAATCCCATTTGTAAGTTCGAAAGATTCAGGTGAGTTGAAAGATGCATTTGAAAAAACATTGTCGGTAAGAGAACTCAGCGGAGAAGCAGCAGAATTAGCTGATTTTTGGTTTTTTGAAACAGTAGTTCGTTTACATAGAATAAATAATGGAAATTCCTATAATGGTTTGAAACCAGCTGGGATGGATTGGGGGCCTATTATTCCTAAATTGGATAAAGCATTTGAAACTGAAAAAATAGACGAGTTTCTTAATTTTCTCTTGAATTTTATTCAGGAGGACATTAGGAGTAGATTTGATGATGTGTTATTTAAAAAAGATTATGATATAAACGATGTGGAAGATGCTCGGGATTATATTAATTCTATGTTAGAATTTGTTGATTACACTCAAAAATTTTATAAATACATTGAGAAAGGATAAAATTTTTGTATTTAATATTTTAAGATATTTTAATTAACTAATTAATGGTAAGTGATAAAATTATGTCAGCAGAAGTTAAAGGGAAAGTTTTATTGATTGAAGATTTAATAGATTACCAGGAAGGATCTGTAGTCAGTAAAGAGATAATATGTAAAGATACTGGCACTGTGACCATTTTTGCCTTTGATAAGGGGGAGGGTTTAAGTGAACATACTGCACCCTTCGATGCTATGGTTCAGATAGTAGATGGAAAGGCAGAAATTATCATTTCTGGCCGTAAAAACGTGGTTAATGCTGGAGAGATGATAATTATGCCGGCAAGCGATCCTCATGCTTTAAATGCTTTGGGACGATTTAAAATGATCTTGACTATGATCAGATCTTAAATTTTAATTTATTTAGAAATTGATCTGGATTATGTATTTATTTTATAACAAATAAGAACATTGAGTTTAATTTTATAATGAATTTTATTGTTATAAACTGAATCTTGAATATCTAAAAAAAAATAATTTTTATATTTTGATTTTATAATAATCGAATAAAAATAGTTTCATCATTCTTAACAATATCTAATTCATCAATTTTTGCTAAAGCTTCTCGCAGATTTCTCTCCAGGGACTCGTGAGTTACCATAAATAATGGGATCACCTTATTTCCGCCTTGTATTTTCTGGTTAACGGATTCCAAACTTATATCCCAATCACTTAATATACCGGATATTTCGTGTAAAACTCCTGGTTTATCAATTACTGTGAGTCGAATATAATATTTAGATTTTATTTCATTGATATCTTTTATTTTAGTAAAGTTCGATTTTTCAGGCCCGTAAGTCACGTTTTTATCCATATCCTCAATAAGATCTATACAATCTCCCACTACCGCGCTAGCGGTTGGCATCATACCTGCACCTTGACCATACATCATTACTGGACCCACAGCATCTCCTTCGATGTAGATTCCATTAAAAACATCATTTACAGATGCAAGTAAATGATTTTTACTTACCAAAGTAGGATGTACTCTTACCTCTAATTCTCCATTGGAGATTCTTGATATGGCTAGAAGCTTAATACAACAATTCAACTCCCGCTTGGCAAATTCAATGTCTTCTAAGGTTAGGTGATTTATTCCTTCTACGTGGAAGTTATCTTGATTCACGTAAATTCCAAAACCTATTTTAGTTAAAATAATTAGTTTCTGAGCAGTGTCGTGACCTTCTATATCAAAAGTTGGATCCTGTTCCGCATAACCCTTAAGCTGAGCCTCTCTTAAAACTTCATCAAAATCTCGGCCTTCTTCTGCCATTTTAGTTAATATGTAATTGGCTGTGCCGTTTATTATGCCATAAATGGATTGAATGTTGTTAGCTGATAAACTTTCATTTAAAGGTTTTAATATAGGTATACCACCACCTACACTAGCTTCAAAACAGATTCTAACCCGATTTTTTTGGGTGTTTTCAATGATTTCATCCCAATGTTTGGCAAGTAAGGCTTTATTAGCAGTTATAACATGTTTACCTTTATTCATTGCTTCTGTTATGAAATTT
Source organism: Methanobacterium sp. (assembly GCA_015661405.1). Taxonomy (GTDB): domain Archaea; phylum Methanobacteriota; class Methanobacteria; order Methanobacteriales; family Methanobacteriaceae; genus Methanobacterium_A. The sequence goes on along the minus strand of JACWMK010000003.1, from coordinate 21,505 downwards.
AAAGCCGGTTGATATCCTCCAATTAGTTCTATGACGATATCTATCTCTGGATCATTTAATATATCATTTACATCAACTGAGAGTATATCGGGATTTACATAAACACCTCTATCAGTTTTTATGTCTAAATCAACTATTTTTTTAAGATTAACCTTCTTTTTAACTTTACCTTCAATAATAGGAGTATTTTTATTAAAGATTTCAACTACTCCACTTCCTATTGTGCCAAAACCAATCAATCCAATGTTTACAGTGTCATCTGACATTTGAATCTTCCCCAAATTATATTTTTATATTAAAAAGTTTTTATTAAAATTAATATGTTTTTAGATTTTTTCATAATCTAAGATTCTTCAATTTTATATACTCGTCGATAGATTCTCTAGTAGTTCCTACAATTAGTCTGTAATTTGTTTCTCCTGTTTTTTTGTTAATAACTTTCTCCATTTTTCCTTTGGCAATTACTTTCTCTCCTTCCTTAACTTGGCCTGCATAAGTATGTGTGAAAGAAGCTAACTCATTTATGGGAATATCTGGACCTTCTATGATTTTTATGTCTTCTATTGTATAGATAGCAGGGTTGTCGAATGAAGCTATGGCATCTGAGACTGTACACTCTATTTTCCCTTTTCCAAGAGTTTGGAATGTTTTTTCACCGTAAGTTCCTTTTATCTCATTCCAATCCCGAGTGGCTAGAATATCGAATAAAGTTCCATTAATAACGCCTCTATTATTTTTACGGTTCTCGTACCATTTAAATTCATCATACCCCAGTGATGCGTCTTTAATTCTTTTTTCGTACAGCTTTACCCAATATTCTTCTTCAATACCTTTAAGTATTGAATTTTTCACCATTTTAATCTCTTTAAAAGTATTCATAGCTTTTCGATGATTTTTAAGGCCATATATAACAAAATCTATATCTGATTGTTTAGGGTCATATAAATTTGGTAAAATGGATCCTGATACACCCATCTTTTCGTAAGGGATTTCAGCAAAGTCATGAATTGTATTAGCAAGGATTATCACTTTTTTAATAAGATCATCTGGTGGATGTGTATTCAATATATTTTTAAGACGATTATCGGGATGTAAAATCTCTGATACTTTTTCTAGGGGAACGCCCATCATTTGGGTGTTGGTTATATCACAATCAAAGAGGTAATCTGGATAATTCTGACTTAAGAATTCAAATGCCCGTTTTGTATCTACTTTAGAATATCTAGCGTTGTTTTTGGATCTTTCACCTTTAGTATTATGGATATATCTTAGAAAGCTTATAATCCTGTCTTCAGGGTGTAAATAATTAGTACTGGCGAAGAAGAGGTCATCGATAGTGTATATAAAATCTCTGGGTCTTACTCTCATAGATTAATTTAAGAATAAGCAACATTAATATAGTTTTTTAGACTATAGTATTAAAGAGATTAAATGTTTAAATTATGGAAAAAATTTAGAATAATTTAAGAATAGTATTAATTTTAAATTTAATAAATAAAATTATTTTTATAAAAACATTATTAAGTCTTTAACTAGGAAATTAAAGTATAAATCCTCATCCTTGAGAATTTTAACTGTATCTTATCTACATCTTAAATACATTTTGGAGTATTATTTAGGTGTAAAATAATTTTTTTATGAATGAAAATTATTTATATTTAAAATATTACTAGTTACTATATTATTATTATATCGTTTAAAATTTATAAAATTATTAAAATCAGTGAGCTTTTATGAAATATTTAAAACTTAAAGAAGAATCATGTTATGATGGAAGTCAAATAAAACCTATGTGGGCTTTTAAACAGTTTGGGATAAAAGATTCCAGTTTAATAAGTTGGATAGGATCAATGGATATTAAATCTAATAACTTAATAGATTATGAAGATATAGGAAAGGAAATAAAGGGAGATAAATTACTCCATTTTGTAATTGAACATTTTGATTCTCAACCAGCTGATATACGACTTTGTTACCACAGGCAACGTTTATTTGTAATGATAATAAAAGATTTACTCTACGAAATGGGTATTAAAACTCAAAGAGATGGTGATGATATTTATTTTAAAGATGAGCAAGATCAAAAACAGAAAAAATTTAATAAACTAAGTGTTTCAATTGCTACGTGTTCAATCAGTAGTATGAAAATACATTTTGCACTTAATCTGATTAGTGAAGGTACCCCTGAAGATGTGGATGTAGCGGGTGTTTTTGAATGTTCTTCTTTTAATAAGGAAGACTTCCTTGATTTTGCTGATAAGGCTTGTAAGAATTATATTAATGAAATATCATCTATTGAAAAAGATATAACTAAAACTAAAGTATTTATCTAAAAATTAAATAAATGTGAATAAATTAAAACTAGGCTACAATTAACTAGAAGGAAAAGGCAATAAAATGGAAGTTATTATAAATGGAATTCATGCTAATTTAAGATTTTCATCAGCCCATATGATCCCTCAACACAAATTTTGTGGAGGTATTCATGGACATTCTTATCATGTAGATTTAAAGGTGGAAGGAATAAGATCAGAAGAATTTGGATTCGTAGTAGATTTTAAAAAAATTAAGGGTATAGTGCGTGAACTATGCTCAAAATTGGATCATAAAATTTTGATACCATTAGAAAACGATAAAATTGAATTTAAAAATTTGAAGGAATCATTGGAGTTTTCTATAGGCTCCAAAAGATACCTATTACCCCTAGAGGATTGTTGTTTACTTCCTCTGAAATCAACCTCTGCAGAGGAATTAGCAGAATATTTTGCTAAAAACCTTTATAAATCTCTTAAAAAAGATGAAGATGGAATTAGTAAAGTAAAGATATGCGTGAATGAAGGGATTGGACAAGGAGCCTGTTATATTCAAGAAGCAAAATAAAAATAATATTTTTTTTTAAATTTGATTGATACTGATATTTATGAAAACACGTATTGTTGAGGTTTTTTCAAGCATTCAAGGTGAAGGTAAACTTCTAGGAAGAAGACAGATATTTGTAAGATTTTCTGGCTGTAACCTAGAATGCAACTACTGTGACACTATTAAAAGTAGAGATCCTTTTTATGGTGAAGACATATCTGTAAATGAACTATTCAACAGAATAAATAATATTATAACATCGGATTTTCATTCTATTTCTCTAACTGGTGGTGAACCTCTTTTACATGCAGATTTTATTAAAGAATTCTTGGATAAATATTATTTTGATGTTCTTCTCGAAACCAATGGTTCGTTACCTTACGAGTTGGATAAAATAGTGGATTTAATAAAATATGCATCGGTTGATATAAAATTACCAGAACATGGGGCTGTTTCTGAGTGGAATGATCTCCTCAATAATGAGCTAGAATCCATAAACCTATTAATAAAAGAAGGCATAAATACTAACTGTAAGATTGTTGTGTTACCTTCCACAAAAGTGGATACGGTAGGATTTATAGCTTCTAAATTAGCTGATGAAGTTAAAGACATTTCAAAACTGTCATTGGTTATTCAACCGTCAAGTCCTCTTTATGATTGGGAAGAACATCATACCAAACTATTTAGATTCTCTGAAGAAGCAGGGAATTATTTAGATGTTTTTATAATACCTCAGATTCATAAACTTCTAAATATAAGATAGGAGGTTTTCTAATGGAAATTGATACCAAAGTTACAGTACATGACGCTATGACATCGAATGTATTAACAGTAAGTCCCGAAGCCAGTGTTGCAGAAGCAGCCTTATTAATGACTAAATTTAAGATAGGCAGTCTCATTGTTAAAAACAACTCTGAACCAGAGGGATTGATTACTGAAAGTGATATCATCAGAAAAGTTGTTTCAATGGATTTAAAAGCAAGTGAAATTACTATAGATAAAATCATGACAAAAAACCTCATATCAATCTATCCTGGAAGTGAATTAAACGAAGCTGCTAGAGTTATGGCTAAAAATAACATAAGGAGATTACCAGTTGTTAACAACGGATCTCTGGTAGGTATACTTACTTCAACTGATGTTTTGATGGTTTCTCCTGAATTAACAGAACTTCTGGTGGAGAATGCCAGAATGGAGAATCAAAACGGATATTCTACAGATGTAAATCCATTCCAGGGCGTTTGTGAGGTTTGTGGAAATTTTATGGATAATATAAATGAAATTGATGGTAAATTTCTTTGTGAAGAATGTAAAGAAGATGTAAGGGGTGAATAATTTGAGCGACGTGAAAGAAATCATGACTACAAATCCTTTAACAGTTTCTATTAACACTCAAGCTACTAAGGTAAGATCGCTATTTCGAGAAGATGGTTACAGATCAATTCCTGTAGTGTCTAACAATCATCTTGAAGGCATTATAACTAGGGGAGATATAATGAACATTTCTTCAACAAAGTCTAATATAGAAGCCCGAGGAATTATGGAATATCCAAAAATAATTGCAACACCAGATATGCCTATGTTAGAGCTAGGCAGAAAGTTACTTAAAGCTGACGCAGTACAAGCACCAGTGGTTGAATCTAATGATGACATGCAAGTAGTGGGCATTGTTAGTGTAATAGACATCATACGGAAATTAGTATATGATGGTGCTCAACCCAAAGATGAAAATATTGGGGAAATAACTACTAAAAAAGTTGTAAGCTGTAATTATGATGATTCAATATCTAAAGTTTGGGATTTGATGGATGAAACCGGATTTTCAGGTTTACCAGTTATTAAAAAGAAGAAAATAATTGGAATGATTACCAGAATGGATATTATTAAATCAGGCCATGTCAGGATAGTGAAGGAGTCCGATGAAATAAAACGTTCAATAAAAGTGGAGAAGATTATGAAAACACCCCCAGTAATAGCCACTCCTCAAAGCACTATTCCTAATGTTGCCCAAATAATGTTAGAGAATGATATAGGGCGATTGCCAGTAGTTGAACATCCAGTACACATTAAAAAAGAGCCAAACAGAATAACTAAAGCAGATTTAGTTGGCATAGTTGCAAGAGAGGATATTTTATGGTCGTATCTAAAATGAATTTCCATAAATAATTTATCAATTAAGAATTATCTGTATAAACTTGTAACTAAAAAAAACCTAATTTTTTTATATACTTAAAATGAATTAAAATTGTTAATTCAGCTCAGAATAAAGCTTGGATAACAATTTATCTGAATGAGGTGTATTCAATGAGAAAAAGAGAAACAATAAATAAATCTATGGAACGAAATAAATCTATGGAACGGGGTTCATTAGAGTTTGAATCACATAATTCGGAACATGAAGGAGATGTGATGAGTATAGCTAAAAAGGTGGTAATCACTGCACCTCAAAGTATTACCATAAAAGAAGCCGCTGAAACAATGGTTAAAAATAAATTTAGACGACTTCCAATCACTGATCCTGGAACAGGTAAAATCCAAGGAATAGTAACTTCCATGGATATACTAGACTTTTTGGGCGGCGGGGATAAATATAAAATTTTAGAAGAGAAATATGAAGGTAACTTTCTCGCTGCTGTAAATGATTCTGTAAAACAAATAATGACTAAGACAGTACATGTTTTACGAGATAAAGATTCTATCCATGATGCGGCAATCAAAATGATTGATAAAAGAGTAGGAGCACTTCCAGTAATAGACTCTCAAGATAAAATTGTGGGAATAGTTTCAGAAAGAGATTTTGTAATGCTTATGGCTGGTGTTTTAACTGATGAAGTAGTGGAGGATTATATGACTGAAAATACAATCTCCACCACCCCCGGTACTAGGATAGAAGGTGCATCCAAGATAATGGTTAGAAACAATCTCCGCAGAATTCCAGTTATTGGAGAAGAGCGGAAAACATCACATCCTGAAAAGGATAAGATTGTGGGTATTGTAACTGCAACCGATATCATAGAATTTTTAGGAGAAAATAGAGCATTCAGTCGTAGCAATAACGCAGAAGAAATTTTGAACACCACAATTACAGAAATCATGGAAAAAGAAGTTATAGCCACCACCATCCAAGCTAGATTAGGAGATATATGCCAAGTTATGGGCGATAAGGGCGTTGGAGGTTTACCGGTAGTTTATGGTGATGAATTACTGGGTATAATAACTGAAAATGATATTATGCGGGCTATGAAGGGATGAAAACTATTTTGTAGCTGAAATTTGTTTATAACTAATATTAATCTAAAACAGATTCAGAAAAATACATTTAATAAATTTTATCGTATAATTCTAGTAATTGTATTTAAAAAAAACTTTAGAGTGAATAGAGTTTTGCGAAATGAATTAATTTTTGATAAAATTTATCCTTAAAAAGGTATTTATAGAAAAAAATCCAAATTGGGCAGGGATGGAATAATGAAAGTAGAAAATGTAATGAATGATGAAGTAATAGTAATGAGAGAAAATGAGCAAGTGGGGCACGCCAGGAACCTCATGCTTAAACATGGTTTCAGTAGAGTTGTAGTCGTAGATGCTGAGAGAAGACCTATTGGTATGGTCACTGAAAAAGATTTAAGTCAAAAGATGAAAGGAAATGGTCCTGAATGGAAAAATAGGCCCATAGATAAAATATCAATAAGACGTGCCATGACTGAAAATTTAATCACCACAGATCCCTCAGCAAATGTAACAAGTGTAGTGGAACTTATGATAAAGAATGGCATTAGCTCCGTACCGGTTGTTGATGAGGAAGGTTTAGCAGGTATAGTAACAAAAACAGATCTCATAAAGTTTTATAATGATAAATACCAAGGTAAATGGAAAGTATCTGATCTCATGAGTAACCAGATGGTTACCGTTAATGAAAATCACAGTATTGCACATGTGATTAGTGTAATGGAAAATAATAACGTTAGTAAAATAATAGTTATACGTGATAATGAGGCTGTAGGTATTATAACTCCTGAAAATATTTCATTTGCTTATGTGGAAGATCCTGAAACGGGTGTGAGTGTCGAAAAGATTTACTTCATCAGGAATTCTAATGGTAGAGATAAGAAAAATGTTAAAATGGTTTCCATGCTCACAGCAGGAGATATTATGAAAAATCACCTCATAAAAATTGATAAGGAAGAAGATGCAGCTAAAGCCGCTGCTATAATGCTTCATGAAGGTGTAAGTGGTTTGCCTGTTGTTGAAGATGATGAAGTGGTAGGTATTATCACTAAAACAGATTTAATTAGAGGTATTCAATAAACCACAAATCTTTATTTAACAAGATATATTGGGGATGAAAAAAAATGCATGTAAAAGATGTAATGAGCAGAGAAGTTTTTCTAGTGGATAAAGATCAGAATATACCCGACGCATTGAAACTCATGAAAAAGCATAAAATCTCCCGACTCCCAGTAATAAACACTAATAATGACCATATTAAAGAACTGGTTGGAATAATGACGGAGAAAGATATTGGTCGTCGTATGGGATCATCTCGCTATGGTAATCTGGCACCCTCTCATTTCCATGTTTCCACGGTTATGACTTCTGAACCATTAACTATTGAAAGTAATGAAAGTATAGGAAAAGCTGCTCAAATATTGATTGAAAATAAGATTGGTGGATTGCCAGTTGTGGATAATGGCAAGATTATAGGTATTATTACCAAAACAGATTTTATAGATACTTGTCAAGGAAGGCCTTTTCATGAAATAACGGTAGGAGAGAGAATGACCTCTAATCCTATAACAGTTAATTCTCAGGATAGATTGGTGCACGCTAGGAGATTAATAATAGATGAAGGAATAGGAAGATTACCAGTAATGGAGGGCGACGAGATCGGAGGAATCGTCACCGCCAAGGATATTGCTCAGTCTATGATATCATTTAGAAAAGTTGTACCAGATAAATATAAGCCTGCCAGAATCAGAAATTTACTAGTGGGTGATGTAATGACTCAAAACGTTAAAACAGTTAGTGAAGATTCCTTAATTGAAGAAGTAGCTACCATAATGGTCGAAAATAATTTCAGCGGTCTGCCAGTTGTTAAAAACGGAATAATTAAAGGTATCATTACCAAAACGGATCTTTTAAAACTCATTATGGAACTTGAGGAGGTTCACTGAATTTTATCAGAGATAAAATGTAACCATTGTAGTTATAGAATGAATGTAAATATGGGAAAGAATTTTCCCAAAACTTTTTTTTTTAATTGCTCCTCATGTGGTAACAATTATGAACTAACTTTGGATGAGTTTATAGTTAAAGAACTTCCTAAAATAATTGATGTAGATCATAATAGACTTTTAGAAGCCTATAATAATAGTAATCTGAAATTTTATCACAGTAAATATTTGAACGCTCTACAATTCCGTAAAAGTTTGGGAAAGGTGGAAGAAGGGACAATGGTCTGTTTTGATAATGAAATTCATGTTATAAGGGGATTTCCCAAAATAAGGAGGACTTTAATGCTTTCAAAAGCATTAGAGAAACATTTTAATGGTGAAATAGCTGTAGAAGAGAAAATGAACGGCTATAATGTTCGTATAGCATCAATTAATGGGAAAATAATTGCATTCACACGAGGAGGTTATATATGTCCTTACACTACTAAAAAAGCCCCTCAACTTATGGATTTAAACCAATTTTTCCAGGAACATTCTGATCTAGTGATATGTGGTGAGATGATAGGAGTAGAAAACCCTTACGTATCCTATTATTATCCTGAGATCGGTGAATTAGGATTTAGAATATTTGATCTAAGGAAGAAGCAGTCTAATCAACCATTATCAATTAAAGAAAAAATAAGCATTCTAAAAAAATATAATCTTCCGTCAGTCAGACTTTTAGGAATTTACAGTCTTAAAGAAGCTCCATCTAACATACTTAAGTTGGTTAAGGAGTTAGGGGAAGATAATAGGGAGGGTGTGGTCATAAAGGACTTGAAAATGCAGATTCCGCCCCTTAAGTACACATCTTCTCAAGCCCATGATGATGAATTGATATACGCTTTTAAATACCCATTCGATTTAGGAAAAGCTTTTTTCTTTAGCAGAGTAATTCGAGAGGGCTTTCAAGCTTACGAGATGAATGAATCAACTGAAGAGTTAGGGAAAAGGGCTCAGAGATTGGGAGAATCTATTTTATATCCATTAATGGAAACTATAGAACATGTAGCAGAACACGAAGTGGCTGGAGAAGACTTGTTAATGGATGCAGATACCATGGAAGAAGCTGAGGAATTTGTGAGGCACTTGCGTGATCTGGGAGTTATGGCTAAAATAATTAAATTCAAAGATAGTAAGGCGGTTATAAGAAGGATACACCAATCCACTACTGATAAAATAAATAATTATATAAATGGTGGTTTATACTGAAAATGATTTTTTTAAATATAAATATAGTGAGAATATGAACAATAATAAATTAAAAATTGATGACTCGGAAGAAAACATTCTAAGCAGTGTTAAAATCGGATTTTTCGGTCCCTCTGGATCATTTACAGAGGAAGCAGCTTTAACCTTAGAAGGAGAACTAGTAGCATTTTATACTATTCCTGAGGTTTTTGATGCTGTCAGTCAAGATAAAGTGGATATTGGAGTAGTTCCAATTGAGAATTCAATAGAAGGATCAGTAGGCATAACTTTAGATTTATTAGCACATGATTATGATTTAAAGATTAAAAATGAGATAATACTCCCCATTAGTCATAATCTTTTAGTAAACCCTAATATGACTGTAGATAATATAAAAATCATATATTCACATCCACAGGCTTTATCACAATGCAGAAAGTTTATAGAAGGTCTTTATATTGTTACACAATCAGCACCAAGTACATCTGCCGCGGCTGAAATGATTGTAGGTAAAACATACGCTGCAGCCATTAGTACCATGAGAGCGGCTCAAATATATAGTTTGGATATTGCAGCGAGTAATATTCAAGATTATAAGAATAATTTAACCAGATTTGTGGTTGTTAGTAAGTTAGATCATCGTAGAACTAGTAATGATAAAACTTCTATAGTTTTTTCTCTCCCAGAAGATAGAGCGGGAGGTTTATATGGAATATTAGGAGAATTTGCAGAAAAAAATGTTAATCTAACTAAAATTGAATCCAGACCTTCTAAGGAGAAATTGGGAAGATATATATTCTTTGTGGATTTGGAAGGGCATAGAGAGGACCTACAGATAAGAAACATTTTAAATATAATAAAATCAGAAGTAAGATATATAAAGATCATTGGTTCATATCCTAAAGAAAGACAGGATTGATGTAGGAGATGAGTGATATAATTCCTGATAAAGAGAAGCTTATTAAAAGCTTAAATGAATTAGAATTTGAATTTAAGAAGGGTAATATATCTAAAAACGCTTATAATTCACAAAAAAAGAAATTAAATGATAAAATAAATACTATTGAAATTGTAAATAGAGTTAAAAAACTCCAAGGTAAAGATGAAGCTGGAAAAACTTTTGATTATTTGACACAGCAGAAAAAAGATGATAAAGTTCAAGAAGAGCAAGAAGAACTCATGCGAAAGTATATGACTTCCTCTAAAACACATGATTTAAGGACGATTAAAGAAAAAAAACGAGGAATTAATAGAAATCTTACAATATTAGCAACATTATTGGCGGTAATATTTATTTCAGGTGTGGCATTTGGATTTGTAGTCATTAACGGCTCTTTTGAATCATCAGCAGTACCTATGACATTAAATCAAAGTGCATTGACTACTTCTAATAACACTACTAATATTACAAATAATAATACTCCGGTAAACACAACCATTAATACTAATACGGGTAGTACCCCTACTAATACTAATACGGGAAGCACAACTACTAATACTGGTACAACAAATAATACAAAGGGTAGTACACATAATGGAACTGGTTAATTGAATATTAATTAAACATTAACTTTTTTTATATTTTATAGTAAATTAAAGAGTATTTAAAAGGAGATACAATAACCGAATATAATATTGCAGGTGAATAAATGATTAAATATCCTCTTTTGATAATAACTCTTTTGTCTCTAGTTGTTTTAGCGTCAGGATGCGTTAGCAACAATAATTTGAATCAAACTAAAAATTACTCTCAAAATGGGATTTACTTCGTTTATAATGGGACCTGGGAAATTGCTAATACATCATCAAGCAATGCAGTAACAGGAGTAGGTGATCCTAATTCTGTAAACTCTCAAAATCATGAACCTAATACTTTCGTACTCATCCAGAAACCAAACATTACAATGGGTACAGATCTACAAATGGCTTACACTCAAAATTACGCTACATTTTTCAACAATACCAGCAATTTGAGGATATCAGAAGCTAACATCACATTAAATAATAATACGGCACTTGAAAATACTTATATAACAACATCTAATGGTGCGCAAATAGAGATGATGGCAGTTTGGTTTTCACAAAATGGTCAAATCTATGTAATTCTATGTGGAGCGCCTCCAAATAATTTTGAAAATCAGCAAAAGAACTTTAATATGGTCATAAATAGTTTCAAGGTGCAATAAATGCTTATATTTTAATTCTAAGAATAAAAATAATTTTTTTCCTTAAATAGATTTTTTAGTTTACTAATTAATAGAAATTATTACTTTAAATTATCTTTTTTAGTTTTATTCGAATGGATTCCTAATTTTATAGCTAATCCATCAAATGCAAAAATTATATATTAGGGACAGCCATACACTTATATCTGTTAAAGTTATAACTATATAGACAGGGTAGTTGAGCATAAAATAATCATATATCTGCTTTTATTTTAGCTGAGTCTTTAAAATTTAAAAACTTAAACTCTTATGGATTAATTCAATCAGTTCATGATAACTAAATAATAAGGATTTGGATTATTAAAATCAATTCAATCTAAAAATTTATTTATAATCTTTATTTGAATATTCATGAATCGTAAATCTAAAAATTAAAGATTAGTTGATTAATATTATACTAAAATCAAGATTATAAAAAAAATGAGAAAAAGGAGGAATGTAAATGGTATTGCCAGTCTGCGATGTCTGTCTCAAGAGCGGTATGCTGTGTCAAGGGTGTGAAAATAAATTAAAAAGTGGTGAAATCACACAAATGGACTTGGACATTGCTAAATTACTCTATAAATTAGGCGAAGGTAAAATAGGATTTAAAAAGACTATAGAAATAGGTGACACAGTTATAATTGTTACAGATAAGGAACAAGTAGGAAAACTTATAGGAAAGAGCGGGAAAATAGTTAGAGAAATATCGCGTAGTATTGAGAAGAAAGTGAGAGTCGTGGGTGAAAATTCGGATTTACGTTCAGTGGCTAGGGATATACTAGCACCAGCAAGACTTTCAGGGATAAATATAGTTTATGGTAAAGAAGGTCAGAAAAAATATAAAATTAGAGTTATGGCTGAGGATTCTAGAAGAATACCTGGTAGATTAGATTTTTTAAATAGCATAATAAAAGAACTTACATCAGAAGATACTCTGGTAGTAGTAGATAAATAAATAAGTTTATAATAAGTGCTTTACAATTTTTGAATCAGATGTCGATTATATGAACATTGTGCTTTGTGTTACTGGTAGTGTAGCTGCAATAGAAGCAGTCAAATTGGCAAGGGAACTTAGAAGACATGAAATAAAGATTAAGTGCTTCATGAGCGATGATGCATGTGAAATCATCCACCCTCATGTTATGGAGTTCGCCACAGATCAAAAAGTAATATTAGAACTCACAGGTAAAATCGAGCATGTAAAATACGCACAAGCAGATTTAGTTATAGTTGCACCTGCTACTGCTAATGTAATAAGCAAATTCGCATATAAAATTGCAGATAATCCTATTAACACACTCTTAATTACAGCTTTCGGATATAAAACCCCTATAATATTTGTTCCATCAATGCATTACTCCATGTATCAGGCAATCTTAGAAAATATCCATAAATTGGAAGAGGAAGGAATAAACTTTATAAAACCAAAATTAGAAGAAAATAAAGCTAAATTTCCAGATATTAATGATATAATACTTCATATTTTAAGAGAAACTTCTGATAAATCATTACAGGATAAAAAAATTTTGGTTAGTGCTGGCGCAACCTACGAAGCAATAGATCATGTACGTGGAATAACTAATAGAAGTTCAGGAAAAACAGGAGTAGAAATAGCCAGAGAAGCATTCATAAGGGGAGCTAAGGTTACAATGCTCTGTGGTAAAATGGATGTTTCAGTGCCTAGTATTTTCAGGGAAGTTAAAGTGGAGTCAACAGAAGAAATGCAAGGCGAACTAAAAAACCTATTAAAAAATCAAGATATTTTCATATCCGCAGCAGCGATATCTGATTTTATCCCTGAAAAATCTATACAAGCTAATGTTGATAAAATATCCTCAGACAATGATATTATATTAAAATTTAAACGTGCGCCTAAAATAATAAATTCTGTTAAAAAAATAAATCCAGACATATTCTTAGTAGGTTTTAAAGCAGAATATAAAGTATCTGAAGAACAATTGATTGATTCTGCTAGAAGAAAGATGAAAGAATCCAGTGCAGATATAATGATCGCCAACGATGTTGCTATTAAAGGTGGTGGATTTGGCTCTGATAAAAATGAGATCATTATCATTGATGAAGACGTTTTTAGTGTCCCATTAACCTCAAAGAGAGAGATCTCTCAGAGAATTTTAGATAGAATTATAGAAAAAATTTAAATATCCATTTTAATTAAACTTTTTTTTTAATGATATATAATTAATTTTTACAAAAAAACTAATTAATAATTGATTTTGAAAGATAATTATCTTATAAGCTGTTTTAGAGGCAATTTGTTAATCTGATTTTTTAAAATGTAAAGATTAAAATCCGAATTCACATACAAAAGTTAAATGATCTTTTTCATAAGGTTCTAGATCAATTTTCTCCAGTACATGAAAACCATTAGCCTTTAACTTCGATTCTTCCTCCTTAAAAACCACATCAGGATCTTTAGTAACATTTATACTTCTTGATTTCAACATTAAAATACCCAAACCACTTTTTTTTAAAAATAACCTCATATTGTCAATGAAAAGCTCCGTCTGCCTAGGTTGGGCTACATCTGAGTAAACAATATCAACTTTTTCCACTAGATGGATATAATTTAAAGGTTTAGTAGCATCATCTAAAATAGGAATCATATTAATCCTTAAATCGGATAAATCAACTAAATTCCGCATCATTCGCGGTGAAAACTCTACACAATAGACTAAACCGTGAGATACTATGTCTGATATATGAGAAGGGGTGGTTCCTGAAGATGCTCCCAAATAGAGAACATTAGAATCATTTTGGAAAGGGAAAACTTTTAAACCGTTTAAAATAGCTGCAGCTAATTTAGATCTTCGCTGATTCCAAATTCTAAATTCTGATCCATTTATATTAACTAATTTTTCTCCATAAACATTTAATGAAGGTGTAAGGTTTAGAGTTGCTAAATGATCATCTATTAAATAAATACCAGGAAACTTTTTTTTTAAATCCATTTATTTTTTCCTCTACACTTTATTTTAAAAAGAATTGATTAAATTATAGTAAAATAATCGAAATAAAAATTGAAAAATTTAATAATACAAGTCAAAATTTTTTTTATATTTATCCTTCTTTTTTTTCTTCTTTATTTTTTGTTTATCTGATTTTAAACTTTTACTTGGCCTTTTAGGAAATTGGTTTCTTTTTTTAATATCATTTAATTTAATGTTGAAGTTTTCTTCTATAGAATGGTCAACTTCTCCTGAAAAAACATCTTTTCGTACAGCTAAAGATATTTTAGATGCTAAAGCACGCGCTATTTTCCCCCTAATCCACCATTTCGCACCTCTGACCTCGGGATGCTGAAAGATTACACCATGTTTGGGAGGTCTTTCACCAGTCTTTAAATGTCTGAATAGAGCTTTTTCCGCACCTAATACTTGAATAGTGCCTGAAGGTAGCATTGATAATTTTTTAACCCCACCAACATGTGCTATTAATTTAGCCCCCAGAGATGCACCAGTCAAATTTCTGAGGTTTGGTGCTAAGCCTTTCATTTTTTCATCAACATATACTGTGAGAGATTTTTTGGTGTTCTGCAGACGTTTTAGGGAATCTGCAAATTCCTTTAACATGGAGATATCATAATCGTTAATATCTGCTCCAATACTTTTTTCTATCTTTAAATCCTGATCCAGAATTCTTGAATCAATTATTGAATTTTTGTATCCATATTCTGATACTAATTTAGCGTAAAGTTCATTACTTTTTATTTTATCCAACTCTGGGAAATGGGTAGAATACCACTCTCTTAATCTCTCCGCCAGTTTGCTTGTTATTTCATCCATTTCATCTATGGTGTTTATGGCTTGGATTAGAAGTAGATCCTCTGATTTTAATGCTTCACTCAAACGGTGTCGGGTCATTTCTAAGGATGTTTGGTGAATTATAATATTCATTTCTTCTTTTGTTTCTATGAAACCAGTTTTTTGTAATACATCCACCATATTGGACCTTAAAAATTCTCCTCCATTATTAGGAGTTCTGAATTCAAATTTATGACTATCTTTAAGATTTTGGTACTTTGAATGAGGGCTATTAGTTTCTATTATTATCTTATCATAATTTTTAACAATTCTTTTTAATATGGATTCTTCTTCTCTAGTTAAAACATCATTTTGGATTTTTGTAAGTCTTTCGGTAAGTTTGCTACTTGGGAAAAGTTCATAATCTAAGAAAGTAAAATTTTCAGTAAGGATAATAAAACCAGCAAAACACATGCTTAGATAACACTTCATAGATTAAATGTTATAATCAAGTAATTTATAATTTTCTTTAGTAAAGGTGATGTTAGTGCTTGAAACTGAAATCTGCGGAATAAAAATGAGAAATCCCACTATGTTGGCAGCTGGCGTGCTTGGTACTACGGCAGCATCGCTTAATTGGGCCTCTAAAAGTGGTGCCGGAGCAGTTGTGACTAAATCTTTTAGTATAGAGCCTAACAGGGGTTATCCCAATCCAACAACAGTGGAAGTGACTGGAGGATTCATAAATGCGGTAGGATTATCTAATCCCGGAGTTGAAGCATTCACATTAGAACTGAAAAAACTAGAAGGATCAGCTCCGGTGGTAGTATCCATCTATGGGTCAAATCCTGAAGAATTTGGAAGATTAGCAACTAAAATTGGGGGAATGGCGGATATGATAGAACTAAATGTATCTTGTCCCCATGCAGTAGGGGGATGTGGTGCTTCAATTGGTCAAGATCCTGATTTGACTGCAGAAGTAGTTAAAACAGTAAAAAATGTGATCAAAACTCCAATAAGCGTGAAATTAACTCCTAATGTGACAGATATTGTTGAAATAGCTGTTGCCTCTCAAAAAGCGGGGTGTGATGCTATTACCCTAATTAATTCTTTAGGACCGGGCATGCGTATTGATATCGAAACTGCCCATACTATACTTCATAATAAGTTTGGTGGACTTTCTGGACCTGCAATAAAACCAATAGCATTAAGATGTGTTTATGATGTATATGAGGCTGTAAATGTGCCTTTAATAGGGGTTGGAGGAATAAAAGATTATATGGATGTAGTCGAATTTCTTTTCGCCGGTGCAAGCTGCGTGCAGATAGGAACTGCAATATACTATGATGGATTAAAAATATTTAGAGATATATGTATTGGACTTGAGAGATTTATGAACAGAAAAGGATATCAAAGTGTGAAGGAAATGGTTGGAATAACGCATAACTATGATTAATATTAATTCTTTAATTTGATAAAACTTTAGGGCAGATTAAAATGCAAGTTCCAAATATTGTTAAAATAAAAGAAATAATACAAGATACAGAGACGGTTAAAACTTTTATTTTTGAATGGAAGGTGAAAGATGAGGTGCCCGGACATTTTATGATGATGTGGAACTTTCAAGATGAGAAACCAATGTCCATATCATTAATTGATCCGATAAAAGGTGAAATAGGCATATCAATTAAAAAAGTAGGTAAATTCACAGAATCAATTCATTTAATGGATGTAGGGGATGAATTAGGGTTAAGGGGCCCTTATGGTAGAGGATTTAAAATTATTGGCTCCAGAATTCTGGCAGTTGGAGGAGGGATTGGAATGGCTCCATTAGTTGCCTTAGCTGAAGAAGCTTCCAAGAGAGGTATTAAATTGGATGTGATAAACGCAGCAACTACTCAGGATGAATTACTTTTTTTAACTAGGTTTAAAAAGAGTGGAGTTAATTTAATGCCATGCACTGATGATGGAAGCTATGGTTTCTGTGGATTTGGAACTGCCCTCGCAGAAAAAGCCTTAGAAAATGACAGTTATGATTTGTTAGTTTGTTGTGGTCCAGAGATTATGATGAAAAAACTGGTTGAAATAGTGGATAAATTTAAAATACCTGCTCAATTTTCATTGGAACGCTACATGAAGTGTGCTGTAGGGTTATGTGGGCAATGTTGTGTTGATGATGTGGGTTGGAGGATCTGCGTTGAGGGACCAGTCTTTTGGAGGGATGATTTGAGATTAATAAAGGAATTTGGGAAATACAAGCGTGATGCTGCTGGAGTGAAACATTCCTTAATTTAATATCTTAATATTCGTTTTTACACATTCAACATTATTGAATACTAAATTTTAGTAAAAATAAAAGGAGAAAAAGTAATTTAATTGAAAAACTGGGCTTTTTTTATATAAAACTTGTCGTTTTCAAATCTCTTTATAATGTGATTAAATATGAATTATATAAAAGATACTTTAACTTCAGCGTTTTTCATCGTGTTTATTCTTCTATTATTATCATTACTGGCATTAACTCCTTTAATTAGTATGATTATGTTAGCTGCTATATTCGCTTATGTAATACGACCAATTTCTCTTTGGATGGAACCGTATTTAAAATTTAAGTCAATAGCAGTATTCGTTGCTATGATATTAATTATAATCCCCATTATAATCCTGTTAGTGATTGTAATAAATGGTCTTATCCAAAATGTACCATCCATAATTAGTTTTGCAAAAAGCTTAAATTTAACAAGTTTAAATAACTTAAACGCTGAAAATTATACTTTTGTCAAACATTATATTCCATCTAGTTTTTATCCAGATTTAAACTCTGTTATAAATGCTATAAATAGTGAAGTAACAGATATTCTTCGAGGAGTTTTGGATTATGTAGTGAAAATTCTGGAATCTATTCCTTTGGCTTTAATTCAGCTATTCATATTTTTTGCTTCCACATTCTATTTTGTACGTGACGGTGATAAACTATGGGAATATGTGGATTATCTTATACCATTGAAAAGAAAACATTATTTTAATTCACTTTTTAAGGAAATTGACAAGGTTTTAAAGAGCATATTCGTTGGACATTTTCTTACAGCTATTATAACCGGTATACTTGCAGGTATTGGATTTTATATACTAGGATACCCGTATGCGTTATTTTTAGGAATATTAACCGGTTTCTTCCAGCTTATACCTTTTATAGGAGTTTGGCCGATTCCATTGGTGATTTCCATCTATGATTTATCAACTGGTAACTATTTAAAAGCTATTTTAGTGCTTATATTAGCTGTTGCTCTCAATATTTTTGATTTCTATATCAGACCCTATTTATCTGGAAGGTATGCGGATATACATCCGTTAATATTTATCCTTGGATTCATATCTGGGCCGTTGATGTTTGGATTATTGGGTTTTATATTAGGTCCTCTCGTTTTAGGAGTGACTTACGCTGCAGTTGTAGCGTATAAAAAAGAAGTAGAAGTTAAAATTGATGCTAAAGATAAATCAACTTAAAATTGTTAAAATTTATTTATTTTTTTGTAAAAAATTTGGATATGATCTTGTTAATAATTTATAATAGAATTTCAGTAGCAATTATGTTAAAAGTAATAATATCTTCTGGAAATTAGGGATTTTTAGTTACTTTTAGAGAATTTAAATTGCTTAATTCTCCCAATCATCTCTTCTAATTCAATACCTTTAAGGAAAGCTAAATCTTTATCTAACCTATAGTTATTCTTTTTAGTTTTCACTAAATCATTTATTCTAACAAAACGCCATTTCTCCCGTTTGAATTTGGCCCCTACATATGGTTTGGCCCCAAATATATCAGAAAATTCGCGTAGAGCATCTATCTTCTGAGAATTTATATAAATCCTTTCTGAAGATGTAGACTTAACTTCTATTGCAAGATACATTTTTCCATTACCGGCAATTACATCTGGAAGCGGTTTTTTGGTGGCTCCTCCTGAGGCAGGTGCCCTCATGGCTGCACAATCTGCGTCCCATAACATATTTACCAGTTCTCTCTCCTCTCGGGAACCTTTCTTGCTCATACTATTACCGTTCTTAAACTATCGAAATAGATTTTTTGATTGAATTTAATGGAAACAATCGAGAAATTTAGTTTTGATGTTTGTGTAAACTATTTTTAGAAACATTGAGTCAAATACTATATTTATAAATACATCTAGCTTCGTGCATTCCTGAATAATATCATATTAGTGTATTAACATTTGTCCATTTTTTTTAATAGAGCTTAGAAAAAATTAATATAATATTTTTTTATTCAAAGAAATCAATAATTTGAAGAATTTTAGAATTTATATAAATGTTCATAAAAATTAAGATTAATTAAAAAAAATTTTTGTTGGACAATCTTGAATCCTTATCATCGAAAATAAGGCCGGGGCCGAGATTCGAACCCGAGTCGCGGGATCCACAGTCCCGTAGGATAACCAACTACCCCACCCCGGCTTGATGAAAGAATGCAGGGGCAGGGATTCGAACCCTGGTAGGCCTATGCCAACAGGTCCTAAGCCTGTCCCCTTTGGCCAGCTCGGGCACCCCTGCCCATATTTAGATTGTATAATTATATCCGTGAAAGATGATTATTTATAAACAAATGCTCCGGCCGGGATTCGAACCCGAGTCATCGGCTCGAAAGGCCGACATGATTGGCCGGACTACACTACCGGAGCAACTGAAATGGGCCCAATGGGATTCGAACCCATGGCCGCCCGGTTATGAGCCGGGCGCTCTACCTGGCTAAGCTATGGGCCCAAAAACGCCGCCGACAGGGCTCGAACCTGTGACCAATCGGTTAACAGCCGAACGCTCTACCTACTGAGCTACGGCGGCAAATGCCAAGCAAAGCCTGTAAACCGTGCACTATTATCTCAGGGCTTACAAGATTTTAAAACATAGCACATCAAGATGTAATTTTAAAGTTGATGTTTATTATATATAAATATTTTGGCTAGAAGAATAAACAAAGTTTTTTAATTTGTTTATTAATCTTTTGTAACTTTTTCTGTTTTATACTTTTATTTACAAAAGTATTTTTTTAAGTAATTATTTTAAATAATTAATAGTAACTAAATTTTAGAAATTTGAAAAGGTAAATGATGAATGTAATAAAAAAAATAGAAAACCATAAAACTCTTGATCTCCTTTGTAAAGCCAATAAAATTACTTTGAATAATCATGGTAATGAAATAACACTTGAAAGGGCAATTTTTATTTCATGGTGGTGTGACAAAGGTGATTGTGCCTTTTGCTACATGTCATCTCAGAAATCTAAAATAAAAGATCCTAAAAAGGCTAGAAGAAATGTTAATTCTATTCTGGCTGAGGCGGAGCTGGTGAAAAGAATTGGTTGGAATATTGAATTCATTTCTGGAGGTTATGATTCCTTCACTACAGAAGAAATTAAAAATATCTCCCAAAAAATTTATGAAATAAGTGGAAAACCAGTTTGGCTTAATGTAGGTATCACTAAGGATCTAGAAAGATATGGGGGGGAAATTATTGGTGTAACAGGGGCAATAGAGACCGCAAATCCAGTTCTTCATGATAAAATTTGTCCAAGCAAATCCATAGAAGATATCGTCGAAATGTTACAACTTGCTGATGATTTGGGATTTAAAAAGGCAATAACCATAATTCTTGGATTAGGGGAGACAACTGAAGATTTAAAATATCTTTTTAATCTTATAAATGATTTAGGAATTCAACGAATTATTTTTTATTCATTAAACCCCCATACTAATACCATTTATGAAAATTCATCACAACCCGCATCACTTTATTATGCCGGAACAGTGGCGGCTACAAGAATAAAATTCCCAAAACTGGAGATAGTTACTGGCACTTGGATAGATAATTTAGCCAATATAGGTCCTTTAATCCTCGCGGGTGCTAATGGCATTACTAAATTCCCTCTATTCAAAATGTTCGGAACAAATTATGGTCGAAGAGTGGAGGAGGAAGTTAAATGGGCTGGAAGAGAGCTTAAAGGAACATTCACTGATTTTAACAAACTTCAAATGGGTAAAAGCCATTTTTCTAACCTGGAACCATTTATTAAAAGATATATCGATAAATGTCTTAAATAAATGCTATGAATTATTAATATTAAAGGTAGAAAATATATTTAAAGAGATTTTCGATTTACTATTTGATCTTTGATCATTTAAATTTTTTAGAAATTTGGAATTCGTGTTTTTAATCTGTTTAAATTGTTATAGGCAAATATTTATATAGTATTATGTTTATAGGG
>JACWMK010000097.1 GCA_015661405.1 Methanobacterium sp. | reverse complement strand
TGCTGACTATTCGGAAGTTTGTAAAGTAGAAACTCTAATTTCTGCTGATTGCCAGATTGTTTTGGTTGGAAAGTGAAGGGAATTTCTTCTTTCTCTTTATTAGCTAATTTAAAGCTTTGATTTTCCAGAGTATCATTCCCAATATATACTACTAATTGATAATTAGCTGGACTACCTTCATTGTTTATTATATTAATTGTTAAATTACCATTTTCACCTACACTCAGGTTAGTAGGATAGTTCCCAGCATTACCATCAGAACTTAAAATGTAAAACTGAGTAAATTTCTCGCCGGGTGATGGATCAACTATTATATAGATAACTGAGGCAACCGATATCACTATTGAAATAATTAGGATATACGATAATATTTTATCAACTTTCATTTATACACCATTTAAGTTAAGTTTTAACGTCTTATATTAAATTTATTTTAGTAAATATTATAAAGATTTATGCCAGTTCATAAAAATGCTCAAAATCTCTTTTATTTATCTTATGAATTTTTTATTGCTCTTTTGATTCAATCACATGTAATATATATTTTTGTTTATTAAATAAAGTTAAAGCATTTAGTGGATAAACCTTAGATAGGATTAAATAGTTATATGTTTAACTCTAAATTAAATTAATTTCTTTCGAAAAATATGGATTATAGAATATTTGAAAAATTAACTCTGAGATTTGAAATATTTTATACATTTAAAAAATTTAATAAAAACTTTTGAAAACATTTATATATCCAGTTTGATCTATCATGATTATTCATGCTAATGGGTGTTTACAATGATAAATTATTTAGGTTACATAATTGCTATAGCATCTGCAATGATTTTAGGGTTAATATTAAGACTTCCATTACTTCCTGAAAAGCCTATTAGGCAATCTTGGACAATAAGTGTAATATTTCCAACAGCAGTGCTTGCTTTAGGATTTACAGCAATTATATCAAAACTAGGATACCACTTAATTGGATATCAAGAATATTTAGTAGCACTAGTCATTGGTGTGCTCACTGCGATATTCTCTAAATTTATACTTGAAAGAATCCTACCCCCACCAGCCCAGGAGGAAGTTTCTTGAATGAAATAATAGGAATAATTATAGCAGCCATCATATCTTGGTTCAACTTCGTCCTGATTGATACATGGATGGGACTTCCAGAAATTCCTGGTGTTAAAGGAGCTGATGTACTTGGACGGGATATTAAAAAAAGAGGTGGAGATCTTGCCGGTGGATTCTTCCAAGGTAATATTGTCTGTTCTCCCGACGCTTCAGCAGGAACTTTGCTAGCTGCCATCGGATGTTACTCCATAGGTACTCCTGAAGGAGGATTTATAGCAGCTACATTAGTGTATATAGGTAACAGGCTTTGTGCAGACCCAGGATACGCTGGTACAACTGGAGCCCTTACCATAACAGTCATAATAGTAGCAACATCCTTTATTGGAATAACACCGGGCATGTTTATAGTAGGGATGCTTTTAGCTATAGTTACTATTCAAGGTCTTGATCATTCTGCATCATCTAAATTATTGGGTAAAATAGCTCAGAAAATGGGAAGATACACTAAATTAACTTAACAATAAGATGTCATCGAATTAATAAAAATATCAACTTGAGAATTAAAAATAATAGGTTTGATGAATAAATGTCGATTTTAATCGAAATTGTAGGTGTAATAATAATTTTAATGGCATTTAGAACTCTTATTGCTCAGGGTAGATCTGAAAGAATGTTCTATTTGAATGCCATGAGTTTTGGATTCTCTGCCATTATTGCATTATCCATACAGACACCATTCGGAGCTATAATTGCCATAACTTACTTTGTAACATCTACTATAAGTTCCAATGTTATAGCTTTCTCTATTGGTAGAGTCAAAAATGAAATCATTTTAGAGGATTGAAGGATGTAAAACTTATGAGTTCAATTTTAGATCTTATAACTATAACCAATGTTTCAGCCGTGGTGCTTATAATTGGTACATTAGGCGTTATAGCCCTTCCTAAACCTATTGATAAAGTTATAATGTTATCAATACTCCAAGGCGGATTAGTAGGCACGATAGTGGCGGCTAAATACTTGGATGTAGCTATGGCGGCTGCTATATTTGATCCTATTGCTACAGTTATCTTTTTAATTGGAATAATTAAAATAGATGAAATAAGGAAGAAAAAAGCTAAACAAAAAGCCGGGGAGGAGGGTATCCTTGCTTGATATTTATACATGGTTTTATACTGGTGTCGTACTGGTTATAATAGGTAGTATTGGTAGTGTAATAGGTCCTGGTGTCAATGATCCCGTAATAAGGACTCTTAATCTTGAAATACCAGCTATAGGACTTTCATTAATACTTCTAACTTATAATAGTACTATTGCACTTTTAACATACATCGCAGCAACCACCATTATAACAATGATACTTTTAAGAGCAATTGTAAGGCTGGAAGAATTGGGGGCAGAACTTTGAAATTGGGAAGAATCTGGAATAAACTAGCTACTCCTAAAAGAATTCCCAGATTTTATTCAATTATAGTTGGTATAGTATTAGTGGCTGGTTTCATAGTACCAATGGCTTATGATAATCATCAATTATATCCGAGACCCACACCTCAATTACAGATTGATGAACAAGACCCATTTGCCCCCTATGATAGGGGAGGTACACCTTTAACAGCACCTGGAATTGTTAAATCACAGTATCCGCAGTTTGCAGCTAAGCAAGGTTATGTAACCGGATATTTATCACCCATATCCATCCTCGTAAGTAATACTACTCTCTACTTCGGTACATCCATTTATTCATCTCCCGGTGGATTAATAGATGAGATCCTTTATTATAGCCGAGGTTTTGACACAGTGTTAGAGTCAAGCATATTAATGATGGCTTTCGTAGTAGCTTCATGGGTTGCACTTAACTTCACCATGAAAAGGAAGGAGGACTGAAATTTGACAGCAACAGTACTCGTACCTAATGTAGTATCACCTGTTGTAGTGGGATTATTTTTACCCGCAGTATTTACTGGAATAATAGTAGGTTTAATTGGATTATTATCCATATCATATCAAAAAAACGACCTCCATGCACTGATACTTACTGATATAGTGGGTATTGGAATGCTCATAATAGTAGCTTCAGTAGGAACAGATTTAGCAGAATCTCTGGTGCTTCCAGGTTTAGTAGTTGAATTAGCTGAAATAATGGCTATCTCTGAGATTCTCATGAGCAGAGAAATAAGGAAACAAGGTAAAACTGTAGATTTAATGCCTATGCCACTAAACTTGGATATGGAAGTTTTAACCACAGCCCCAATATTTTTCGCGATTATTTTAGTAGCTTATGGAGCTTTTCTAAGTGGTTTCACAGGAGGAGCTATAGCTGGTGGGGGAATATTATTCTATGTAATTACCAGACTAGCAAGAGGAGTCCCAGCTAACATTTGGGAAGGTTTAGCGGGAGCATCAGGTATTGCTTGGTGTCTATGGTTAGTAGGATTCTTAATATTCTTTGTAGCTCCAGATTACTGGTTATTAGCATTATTCCTGTCAGCATTCGGAGTATTCATTAAAGTAACATTTAAAGCAAGTTTAGTTGGTGTTATGGGTAGAGAAGAATTCAAAAAGGAGTAAAAATTTCATGGATATATCAATATTAGGCGGACCAATACTAGGTATAATTCCTTTAGGAGACATTGTCCTATACTTCACACCTTTTAACCTGTTCATGTTTGCAGCTGCATTAGCATTCACAGCCCTTATAGCAATTAGTAGTACTGAAAGCCAAGTTGAAGCGGAATTCGGAACTCTAAAGAATAGAGAAGTTAAAGTAGACAAAGCTGAATTTAAACTAAGGAGATTCTTAGCAATAGTCTGTGGTTTAGCAACTGCTGGAGCTATGGTGACTGGAGATTTGTTCGATTTCACTCTCTTCGTAACCTTAATCGGAATCGTTAATATAGGTATTGTAGCTGCAGTTAAAGAAATAGATGTTTTAGACGCAGCATTCCAGTATGGTCTAATCGCAATGATCGGTACATTACCATTATTCGGTGGAGCAGCATTGATACTAGCCTCAACTGGAACTATTAGTCTACTACAAATTGTTCAAATTCCTTACACTACCAGTTTGATGCTTTTTGGATCTATTCTTTTCTTCCTAGGTGTCGCTGGCGAAACTGGTGTAGCTCCTTTCTTTGCCACTAAAGCAGAGATGTTTAGAACCCCCGGTTCACCTTTCTTATTGATAATACATTTAAGTTCATTATTAATAATTGTAAGGACTATTGAAATACTTTTAATAATAAATAAACCATTCTAAAAAATTCATTTTCATTAAATGTCCCCATTTCTTAAAAATCTAATTAAAAAAAAAGATCATAGGTGAAAAAAATAATGGATCAATTAAAAGCAGTCAGCTGGTTTGTATTCATAATTTCAGTGGCTAGTATTTTATACGCACTTATAATTAATCCACCATATTGGATAGTTTATGCAATTTCCATTGTATTCATACCATTAACAATACTCTCCTTTGGATTATTATCCATGGCTAAGGGTAAGAAAGAAGAAGAAGAAGATAAAAGAAGAGAACCATTTATTGGTTACTAAAAAAAAATTAATCATAAAATTATATGATAATAACCGGTGATATGAATGAATTTAATGGCTAACATCCTTCTGAACGTTACAATTGCGTTCTTAGTGGGAAGCATCCTTCTCGGATTTCAGAGAAAGGTTATGGCTCGGATACAGATGAGACCGGGACCCCCTATAATTCAGCATTTACTGCACACCTTTAAATTTTTCCTTAAGGAGTCAGCATTCCCTAAAACAGCAGCAATGCCTTTTTATATTGCTATTACTGCTATGTTATGTGTTATATGGGTGGCAGCTGTTATTGTTGGTCCCGTGACCGAAGGATCGCTTTTATTGTTCTTTGCCATATATGCAATTCATAAGATAGTAGAACACAATGCAGGATCTTCCTCAGGTTCACCTTATGGTAAATTAAGCTGTGTAAGAGCTGTATTTTCAGCAGCCGCCGAAGTACCTCTCTTTGCGGTACTCATAATAATATATCTTAAAACAGGGACCATGATTCTAAGCAGCATAGTCACATATCAAAATCAACATGGTGCTCTGCTTTTAAGTATACCATTAGCTGCCCTTATGTTCTTTGTACTGATACTTTCTAAGTCACCTTATTCCCCATTCTCCATTACTAAGGGAAAAGATATAGTATCAGGATATGAAACCGAACACTTAAGAGGTTATTTAATGTTTTCGGAATCCATATCTTGGTACATGCTTTTATGGATATTCCTAACTGTATTTATTGGTGGATTAAACCCGGTGGGTTATCTAATTGGAATGGTGATTATAACTGCATTTGTGGCGTTTATAAATGCCTTAACCCCTATATTAAATCCGAACCATTCAGTAATGACTCAGGTAACACTAGCCTTTATAGGGATTGTGGGTTCAGTAATATTACTTTTATACTAAGAAAATAAAATTAACAATGATTGAAGGAGAATTCTATAAAATGGAAGAAAACGAAAAAGATACATTATTTCTAATGGCTTTAGCTGTATTCGGCGCGTTTTTGATGAGTGTATTGGCAACTTTTCTACAATTAATTATAGTATTGCCTTTAACAATCGCAGTTTTCTTGATTATGATCCTTACACTGTTACTTTATAAAAAAAAGGCCATACATTTCTCTGAAAATTTAGAGAATTGGGCTATGATATTAGTGGTTATATTATTCGCAATTTCATTTAT
>JACWMK010000096.1 GCA_015661405.1 Methanobacterium sp. | reverse complement strand
AAGATTAAAAAAGGAAATAATAAAATTGTCTTTGGAGAACAAACTTTCATTATTTCTGATTTTAAGGGAAAAGAAATTGGAAGTTTTTTCGAATTTCCTGAATTAGAGTTTAAAATAAATAATAATGCAGCATATAATGATCTAGTAAATTGTTATAAAAATTTCGTTTTCTTGGGTGATGGGCGGCAGGCAATAAAAGCTGTATTATTAAATATTAACGATAATAAACGTAAATCATATTTGCCTGCTTATATTTGTCATTCAATTATTCAACCATTTCATGAGTTAAAGTTTAATGTAGAATTTTATGGTCATGAAAGTCATTTAAAACAAATTTTAAGTGGTATAGAAATAAAAAATTCTATTATATTTATTGTAGATTACTTTGGAACCGAATTCATTTCGAATAATGAAATTTATGAATTTTTAGATAATGAGAATATAGTAATTTTAGACGTTAGTCATTCTTTTTTTAATAAAAATAGATTTTTGATAAAGCATGATAATTTTTATATTATTTCTAGCTTAAGGAAGATGTTTCCAATTCCTGATGGTGGTGTGGTGTATTATAATAACCCTGAATTTGAAGTTATCCAATCATATTCTAGTGATTATGAAAAAATGCTTGAAGCAATGTTACTGAAATATTATTATTTGAATAATAATTCTAGATTAAGAGTAGATTTAAGTGAATTAAAAAAAGATTTTCTATTTTTTTACAAAAATTATGAGGAAAAAAAAGATCAATTAATTAATTTGCATAATATTTCTAATATTTCACTTTATATCTTAAAAAATAGTTTAATGTCAAATATTATTGAAAAAAGATTGGGTAATTTAAAATTTCTCTATGAAAATATTAATTTAGAAAATTTTTTGTTTGATTTTGATGAAATAAAAAGTCCTTTTTTCTTGCCATTAATCTTTGAGAATAGACAAAAAAGAAATAAAATCAAAAATCTTTTAGCTGAAAATGGGGTTTATGCACCAGTGCATTGGGATGTTAAAAATGTTTCTCCAAGCATGTATCATTATGAACATGAATTAAGTGAGAAAATTTTATCAATACCTATAGATCAAAGATATGAATTGGATGATATGTCTAGAATATGTGATATTTTGAATAATACAAATATTTGATTAATTATTTAAGGGGTTAAAATATGACAAAGGTTACTATAGGTAATACCAAAATTGGCTTTAGTGAACCAACCTTCATTATTGCTGAAGCAGGACTTAATCACGATGGTAAATTTATTCAAGCTAAAGAATTAGTGAAAATGGCAGCAAAAACTGGTGCCGATGCAGTAAAATTTCAAATATTCAAATCAGAAGAATTTTGTAGTGAGAATTCTGAGTATTTTGATCTTTTTAAAAATTTAGAATTGAGTAATGATGAATGGATTGAACTAGTTGATTTAGCTAAAGATAAGCAAATAATGTTTACTGCTAGTGTATTCGGTGAAAAGAGTGTAAATTTTCTAGATGAAATGGGTGTGCCTGTATACAAAATTGCATCTGGGGATTTAACACATATACCACTTTTGGAGTATATTTCAAATAAACATAAACCAATTATATTATCCACTGGAACAGCTACAATCGGAGAAAT
Organism: Methanobacterium sp.; assembly: GCA_015661405.1. Classification (GTDB taxonomy): domain Archaea; phylum Methanobacteriota; class Methanobacteria; order Methanobacteriales; family Methanobacteriaceae; genus Methanobacterium_A. Next base: position 3,810 of record JACWMK010000096.1, on the reverse strand, counting down.
AGACGAATCACTAAATAAAATATATGATGCTGGAAATAAAAAAGTAGCCTTAATGCACTGTATATCTAATTATCCAACAAATTACCAAGATACAAATCTCAAATTTATTCAAACTTTAAAACAAGTTTTTAAAATTCCAGTGGGATTTTCTGACCACACTAAAGGCATATTAATACCTCCTCTGGCTGTGGCTAATGGCGCAGATCTTATAGAAAAACATTTCACAATAAACAAAAATCTCCCAGGACCAGACCATCAACTCTCCCTTGAACCTAAAGAGTTTAAAGAAATGGTTAAAAATATTAGAATAACCGAATCTGCAATGGGGGATGGAATTAAAACTTTAACTGAAGAAGAAAAACAAGTCAAAGAATTAGGTCGAAGAAGTATCACAGCGAAAATTAATATTCCTAAAGGTGATCCAATAACTGAGAACAAAATAAAAATAGTGAGACCAGGGTTTGGTATAGAACCGAAATTTATAGATTTAATAGTTGGTAAAATTGCCAATACTGATATCCAAAAAAATCAAACGATATCATGGAAGATGATATGTTAAATAAAAGGGTTGTTGCTATTATACAAGCTCGTTTTGGTTCTACTAGATTGCCGGGTAAGGTAATGAAGAGAATAGGAAGAAAACCTATACTTGGTATTATTGTAAGTAGACTTAAAAATTCAAAACAGCTTGATGATATTGTCATAGCGACAACTACTAAAAGTGATGATGATGTTATTGAAGTTTTATCTAATGATATGGATGTAGGATGCTATCATGGAAGTGAAGAAGACGTTCTTAAAAGATATGTTGAGGCTGCTGAATCGTTTGACGCTGACGTAGTTGTGAGAGTTACTTCTGATAATCCTCTTACAGATGTGGAATTGATGGATGAGTTAATTGAAACTCATTTGAAAACTGAATCTGATTATACTTATTGTGATGACATTCCATTGGGTGTAGGTACTGAAATTATCAATACAAATATTTTAAATTTTATAGATGAAAATGCTACCACTAGATCTGAAAGGGAACATGTGACTCTTTACATTAGATCTCATCCAAAGGACTTTAAAATATTGAAATTTAAATCTGATCTTTTAAATCAGAATATTCGTCTCACTGTTGATACTAATGATGATTTTAAATTATTGAATATTATCTGCGAGGAATTAGGTGAGTTAAATAATTTAAAAACAATTGAAGTAATTGATTTTTTAAAAAATAATCCTAATATAAGTGACATTAATAAGGAAGTTATACAAAAAACACCAGAACCTATTAATTATACAAAACTTGCCATTATTACTGACGGGAATTCAAAAAAGGGTTTAGGACATGTATATAGATCTTTAACATTAGCAGATGAATTAAAAAAAGAATTAGATGTACAAATATATTTTTTAACGAGAAGTGATGAAACCATCATTAAAAAAATTGAAGATGAAGGGTATATTGTCATTAATTTTGATGATGATGTAGAAATAGCAGATATTCTAAAAAAAATTAATGCATGTATGATAATTATTGAAAGATTGGATTTTGAGGAAGACATCCTAAAGACGATAAAAAAAGATCTAAATATTAAAATAGTTGTCATGGATAACTTAAACCAGGAAAATGATAAATATGCTGATATTATAATTAATGCTGTAGTGAGAAGTAAATTTAAAAATAGTACATTTTTTGATAAAAATATTGGCACAGAGTATTTTTACGGTCCTAAATATCTGGTTTTAAGGGATGAATTCAATAAATTTAAGAATATGTATAAAGAATTAAGACATAAAATTGAAAATATATTGATAATCTTCGGGGGCAGTGATCCTTCTAATCTTACATCACAGGTTTTAAAGAAATTAAATGAAAATGATGAAATAACTTTAGATGTGGTTATAGGACCTAAATTTAAACCTTCGATTCTGGATGAACTTTCGAGTAAATACATAGGGAAGAACTTGAATATTCATCATGAACCTAAAAATATCGCAGAATTAATGTATAATGCTGATATTGTTATAACTTCTCCCGGAATGTCAATGTTTGAAGCAATTTTAGTAGGAACTCCTATAATTTTAATATGCCAAAATTCTCTGCAAGAACAATACTATAATTCCTTAAATTATGAGTTCTTTTTTAACAAATCTGACATTAAAAATTTAAATCATTATTTAAATGATATATCTCCGATAGAAAAACGAAATGAAATCGTTAGATATTTTAAGAAAATGGAAGTTGCAGATGGAAGAGATGAGATAATTTCAGGGCTTTCAGAGAGTATTAAAAATGTAGAATTGCAGAATCATATACTAAATGTTAAAAATGAATATGAAAATCACTTATTGAAATATGACATTAATTCTCCTGAAGCTGTACATGGTTCAGATATGAAAAAATTTAATTTAAGATTCGAAATCTTAACCGAAATAGCTGATTTGAAAAATAAAAAGGTATTGGATTTTGGTTGTGGAAATGCATTATTGATGGATTTCCTAGAGCAAAACAATATTAATTGTGATTATTACGGTTGGGATATCTCAGATAAGATGATAAAAATTGCTAAGATAAGACACCCTCATGGGAAATTTGATATAGTAGATTTGAATAGTGATGATCTATCTAATTTCGTTAATTTTTTTGATTTCATTATTATTTCCGGAGTTTTTAATGGCATATGGGACGATAAGCCAGAATCCATCCACAAAAATTGGGTAAAAGAAACATTATCAATCTTATGGTCTCTTTGCAAAAATGGAATTTCAGTAAATTTTTTAACGGAATATGTTGATTGGGAAGAAAAGGGATTATATTATTGCCGATTAGATGATATAATTCCTTTTATCAATAAAAATTTATCTAAATCTTTTGTTATAAAACATAATTACAATTTATTTGAATTCACAGTCTATATTTTTAAGGAATCACGTGTTTAAATAAAATTTAAGAATCATAATAAAATTTAATCTTATACAAAACCTTATTCTTTATAAGAAATCTTTTAATGTACCAATGAGAGAGTAATAGCACTAAATCATCAGATTAAATTGAAAATAATAAATAAAAATTTATTTAAAAATAGTATGGTGATTAATATGAAGTCAGTATTGTTACAGCCATCATATTTACCTTGGATAGGTGTTTTCGGAATGATTGATATTACGGATGTTTTTATTTTTTATGATGATGTTCAGTTTGTGCAGAAGTCCTGGCAGCAAAGGAATAAGATTAAACTTCAAAATGATCCGATTTGGCTTACAGTTCCAATCCTTAAAAAATTTGGTCAAAATGTTAACGAAGCAAAAATAAATAATTCAATTAATTGGACTAAAAAACATTGGAATTCTATATACCACGCATACAATAAAGCACCCTATTTTGATAATTATAGTAAGGAAATATCTCAGATTTATAATACTGATTGGGATTATTTATGTGATCTAAATATACATGTAATTAAAATACTTTCAGAACTTTTAATGTTAGATAAACCAAAATTTATGAAATCTTCTGATATTAAGGATATTGAAGGTAAAAAGACAGATAGAATATTAGATATTTTAAATAGTTTGAATATTGATGAGAGTATAGGTGGTCCGGCTGCAAAGGATTATATTGAACCGGTTAAATTCAAAAATAATAATATAAAGTTGTATTGGTATGAATTTATTCATCCAGTTTATCCCCAAATTGGAGGAGATTTTATACCTTACTTATCTGTTATTGATCTTCTGTTTAATACTGGAGAAAAAGCACGGGATTATTTAAAGGAAGGTTATAAAGATTCTTTAAAATTAGATTCTATCTTCAATGGG
>JACWMK010000095.1 GCA_015661405.1 Methanobacterium sp. | reverse complement strand
ATAATCAAATCCTAATTAAATGTATACTTCAAGAAAATCATTTACAATTAGTATTTGTATAAACTATAGGAAAACATTATATTTGTTAATATTAAGTTTTAATAAATTTAATTTTCACTTATTTTAAAATAAACAATAATTAAGCAGTTTAATCAAGAAAAAATATATTCTAATATATTTGATCCTTAAAATTGTTTCCCAAATATCAATATTATTTGTTTTGAATATGTTTATTAAAGAAGAAATAAACTATCTAAACTAATTATAATTCAATAGGTGATTTGAATGAATCAAGAAAAGTTAAAAGAAGTTATAGATAATGAATTTAGTAAAGGAGATTGTATAGTTGCCTTTTTGGATATTCTAGGTTTCAAAAACCTTGTGAGAAAATATGTTAATTCTGATCGTCCAGAAGATAAAAAAATTAAAGAAGATATAAAATCTGCCATCGATGATTCATTCAAAAACCTTAGACACGGCGATAATAGCAATTTAAAATTAATTAGATATAAAATTTTTTCCGATTGTACCTGTTTAAGTGCCCCCGCTTACCATAATAAAGAAATGGAAAGTACGATACTTTGTTTACTCATGACTATAATAGTAAGTTATAATTTTCATCTCATTAGAAGAAATATTTATCCTAGAGGAGGAGTATCTACTGGTTATCATTATGAAGATAAAAATATGATTTTTTCTGAAGGCTTAATTAACGCCTATGATTTAGAAAAAACGGCAAATTATCCTAGAACAATCCTTGATAAAGAATTAGTTCAACGATTCAAGAAATTATGGAAAGTTCAAAAAAACACAATAAAGGATTTTGGCACACAAAAAAAGCTTATCATGGATAAAAAAGGAATCACATTTATTAATCCGTTTAATTTAGTGCAATCAATGAATAAATTTGAGTTAGAAAATATAAGAAGACAATTTAGTACTAGAATCGAATTTGAAAAGAATTGCAAAGAATCGACAATGTTCATCATAAAAAAATATTAGAAAATTTAGAAATTCAAATTAAAGAACATCAAAATGATGAACATAAATTAGAGAAGTATTTGTGGCTTAAAGATTTAGTAAATTGGAATATTAATCCAGAAAGTTCAAAAAATAAATTTGACTATCTCTTAAAATAAGAATCACTATTAAAAATGAAAGTTAAGTCTGTATTAATAAGAGCTATTACTTATTAGTATATGAATAAACTATTGGAAAACCTTTTATATAATAAATTATATATTAAAAGTAACTGATTTTGAAATTCAAGTTCGTATAAGCGACCGTAGGGCTAACGATAGGATAGTTTAACGAAGTAGAATTAATACATTAAAAATGAATAATGTTATTATAATATAACAATCAATTCTCATAAAACATAGAGAAATCATCATTTATACACCAATTGGGCTATATATAAAGAGGAATTTACATTATATTTGAAATTTTTTTTATTATGAAAAATTATTAAAAATTAAGTTGCTTACGGATCTTAGAAAGAATCATTTTATACTAATATGCAGGCAACACACCTTCATAATCTGGTTAGTATCCACTTATTCATTTTTTTTTTATTTGATTATTTCTAAGAATTTTATTATTTTTTAATAAAAATTCCTGCATGGTATTCCAATTGAATATTGAATGATACAAACGTAAGTATCATTTTTAGAAAGGATATTACCTCTAAACTTATTTTGCATAATTAATATAAGACATGATTAAGAATATTTGTTTACATTGCAATAATTTGTAGGAGATAGAAAATGAAGTATGATGTGGTTGTAGTTGGTGGTCGAGTAGCTGGATCTACTTCGTCTCTTTTTGCATCTAAAGGTGGTTTAGATGTATTAATGATAGAAAAAAGACAAGAAATTGGAACTCCTGTACAATGTGGTGAAGCTACTACCAAGGACACATATAAAACTCTTGGAATAAAACCTTCTAAAAAATATCTTCGTGCCGAGTTAAAAGGTTCAGATGTTCATGCCCCCAATGGTAAGCATGTTCGGGTGGAAGGTAACAAAATACATGGATTCATGGAAGGATATGTTGTAGAGAGAAAGATTTTTGATAAAGAGCTGGCAATAGAATCAGCCAAAGCTGGAACAGACATAATGGTAAAGACTACTGTCAAAGATATTATAATGAAAAATGGTAACGTCTGTGGAGTTGTTGCAAAACATCTTGGAAAAACATTCGATATAAAAGCAGATATTGTAATAGCCGCAGATGGTCTTGAATCGAATGTATCCCGATTAGCTGGTCTTAAAACTGTTAATACTGTGAAAGATATAGGTTCCTGTGCCCAGTATGAAATGGTAGGTGTTGATATTCCTCCAAATTATATGCAATTATATTTTGGTGATGAAATTGCTCCAGGAGGATATTTATGGATATTTCATAAGGGTGATGGAGTTGCAAATGTAGGTTTAGGTGTACTAAACTCAAAAAAAACGGCATATCATTACCTAACCAAATTCATAAGCAAAATGGATGCAACTCCTGTTGAACTTAATATAGGAGGAGTACCAGTTTCAGGACCTATGAATCAAACCTTTTCTTCAGGATTAATGGTTGTCGGAGATGCAGCAGGGCATGCTGATCCAATAAATGGTGCAGGCATAGAAAACGCTGTAACATGTGGTAAAATAGCAGGAGAAATAGCAGTAGAAGCAATTGAAAGAGAAGATACATCCTCTAAATATCTAAAAAAATATCAAGACCTATGGAGATTAAGCATAGGAAAAAACCTTGAAAACTCTCTTAAATACAGGAAAATAATTGACAAACTCACTGATGATGATTTTAATGCACTTGCAGAATTTTTAGAAAATAAAGATCTAGAATCAATTTCAAAACTATCAATACTCAAATTTCTAAAGAATTATCCCCATCTTATAACTCTTTTAATCGATATTTTTATCTGAATACCTTGAAAAATCCCTCTTAAAAAATACTTGGATACAATAGAGTATAACGAAAAACCAGAACAAATTAAAAGTAAAAATTATTTTACTTAAATAAGGAATATAAGAAAAAATAAGAATTGATTATTTAAACAACAAGTTTTATGATAAAAATTTTAAAAAAAAATATTTTTTTGGCATTTTAAATTGATACTGATAAATATCAAAGTTGGAATAAAAAAAATAAAATAAGAATACTTTAAAAATTTATCCCAGAAACTCAGAGAAAAAAGTACATCAGTCATTTCTGTTTGAATTAATAATTTCCTCCTCAAAGTTGTTCTCCTGAATTTTATCATCGTATATATATGTCTTTCCTCTTAAAGCTGAAAATATAGCGGCTACAATGCAGAATAATGCTCCTATATAGAATGCGATTTGAAGTGAAGGCATGAATGCGATCTGAAGTGTTGATGGGAACCATGTAATACTAGTTAAAGTATTCAGTGTTGAATGTGGTATATGAGATACAATTGGCGCTGGTAAAACTGCTAAAATGGCACTAACCGGATTGGAACCTAGGAGTGCCGAAAATAAAGCAGCTGATGGTGGAAGGTTACTAATTATCGGGACCAAACTATTAGCACCCATACTGTTCAGTGAAGAGGTTATAGCATCTGGTAATCGTTGAGTTAATCCAACAATGAGTATGGTAAAGAATATACCTATACTAGCTATAAATGCTGTATTAATTACAGTGGTAATCATACCGGAAGCCACTCCCCTATCTTGTGCCGGTACTGAGTTCATTATTGCTGTTTGGTTTGGAGGATTGAATATTCCAAGTCCAGCTCCCATCAGGAACAGTGCTATTCCAAGTTCGATGTAATTAAAATTATAGGGGATATTCGCCAGTATTAGGAATGCAATTGTAGCAATTATCATTCCGGATGTAGCTATCTCACGAGGCCCGTATTTATCAGATAATGTGCCTGCAATTGGGCCCATGATAATTAATCCAATTGTGAGTGGTATCATATAAATTCCAGCCCAAAATGGCGTGGATTCATAACTGTAACCATGAAGAGGTAGCCAAATACCCTGTAGTAGTAATATGATACTAAACATCATACCGCCCTGTGCTAATGTAGTTAACAAACCTGCTATATTAGCAAATGCGAAACTTCTATTTTTAAATAAGTTTAAACGGAACATAGGCGCTTCCACTCGAGTTTCAACAAATAGGAATAGAATTAATGAGATTAATCCTAGTATCATAGAGGTTATCACCCATGGATCATTCCATCCCATAGGATTGTTACCATAAGGTAATAATCCATAGGTTACACCTACAAGTAGTAGTGTAATGCCTAAAAAAAATGTCAAGTTTCCCCATATATCTATTTTAGTTTTCACAGCTTTAATTGACGTTTCTTTTAATTTATAATAGGACCATAATGTTCCCATGATTCCAAATGGTACACTAAGTAAGAAAATATATCTCCAATCAAATACAGCTAATATACCACCTAATATTAAACCTAAGAACATTCCTGACATTAATCCAACTCCATTTATACCTAATGCTTTGCCCCGCTCATTAGCTGGGAATGCATCTGTAAGTATAGCGGCAGTATTTGCCAAGATTAATGCTGCTCCTACTGCTTGGATTATCCTGAAGATTATAATTTCTAATGCTCCAGCATCACCTGTGGATGGTGTGAGATATAATAGTATCGAAGCAGCTGTAAATACCATGAAACCTAATCTGAATAGTTTAATTCTTCCATAAATATCGGATAGCCGCCCAAAAGTTAAAAGTAAGGTTCCAAGTACTAGTCCATAACCCATTAATATCCATAAGAGATATGGGAATGAATTTAATGGATCTATATGGATTCCATTGAAAATTGCAGGAAGGGAAACTAGAATGATACTATTGTTGATCATTGCCATTATAGATGCAATAAATACAACTATCATAGCGTGCCATTTATACTCCAAATCTGTCACCAACATTGTTATTAACTGGAATTGTACTTTTATTATTCATTATTATCACCTATTAAACTAAAATCTAAAATTTTTTTAAGGTATTACTATGACCGGAACATTTGCTTCTCGTATTACTCTTTCAGTTACACTTCCCAATGTAATTCTATCTAGGGTACTGCGTCTACCAGAGGCACCCATAACCACTAAATCAAAATTTTTTTCATTCATTGTTTTAAGAATTTCAATATAAGCCTTACCTTCTTTAACTAACGTTTTAAAATGGATATTTTCACATTTACCTTTACACTGATTTTCTTCTAAATCTTTTTTAAAATCTTTAATTATTTGCACACCTTCATTTCTTACTTCCTCAAAATAATCATCATCAGGACTGTTTACAGTTGTAGGTAAAACAGCATATTTAGGATAGAATTGTTCCACTACAAATAAAAGCGTAATGTCACCATCACTAACATTAGCAATATCTATAGCATGTGTTGCGGCCCGCTTAGAATTTTCTGAACCATCAATGGGTAATAAAATTTTCTTATACATCATTTTTTTTCCTCCAATTTTTTTTTTACTACCTTACTAAAAT
>JACWMK010000094.1 GCA_015661405.1 Methanobacterium sp. | reverse complement strand
AGAGATTCAGATTTTTCCGGGGAATTAAAAAGCCTGGCCAGCATATTAACCACTCTTGTCTGTATCTTCTCTGTTTGAGGATATTCATCGTTATCCACAAAATTTTTACCAACACTATCCATGATCAATTGATTAGCTTCAGGTTCCATCCAAGTAGTAACAAAACTTGCAAGATTTAAGGTAGGATTACCGTCTAAATTTAATTCTTCCCGTATTAACTGATAAGCTGCCCGTGGAGGCATACCTTCATCTGGTATTTCATATTTAGGTATGGTTTCAGCAAAATATCTACTACCACAAGTAGGAGTTGTCTCGGTTTCAACTCTCTTCTTTTTGGATATGTTAATTTTATTAGATAACATTCTCATTTACCTCTTTATTTCAAAGATATAATCAAAAAATTAGATTTAATAATTTTTCAGCATTTATTAAGAATTAAAAATTTGAAATTTCTTATTTATAAAATACTTATATTATTCATTTTTAAATATTCTCTTAATTCTTCTACTGTTTAGGCTGGGCAATATCATAAAAAAATTTCATTTTTTAACCTTTTTTAAGGTTTCATGTTTATTTAAAGATTAATTGGACTTTCCAGGAATATTCAGATGAGAATTAATATGAGTTTTAATAAGAAATTAAATATTTTATTTGGTTAAATTGGTGGTTGATCTTGTAACATCCGAAAATTCAACATCCGCCATCCACCTAACTTTACAATTACAATGAAATTCATCTGGAACGCTCTGGTTAAAGTTGGATTCAATTATTGGATTTTTAAATTTTTTATTACACTTTTTACAGTTAAATGGACCTCTTCGAGTTCCAAATCCAGAAGTGTCCATTTATGGCTGGTATTTGTACAGAATTTCGAACTCTTTTAATAATTTCAAATATGCTTCATATCCATGGTGGTTGATAAGAACCTCTATGCCATAAAACTTCCATAACGGTTCCTTTATGTATTGTTGCCGGACAGAATGATATTCTATCTACACCCACCTTCTCAGAATACTCTGCTGATGCCACTGCATCATTAATAGCATCTTTTTCTGATGTTAAGATAGGTTTAACGAAAATATATGAATATATTCTATCCCCGCTTGGTAAGTATCTTGTCTCTCTGGATGATTGTTTTGCTTATGGAGAATATAATAGCAACGGCAACAGAGAGGATTACGAAAATTCCAAGCAGATTAATGATATTTAGTGAGATTACACTTGTCTCTAGAAATATATATAAACCTATAAAAGGCAGAAATAGGAGTAATCCGAGCTGGGTTGCAGTTCTCACGTCACTGACTCTTGAGGATATAATAACATTAAGTTGAATGCTTAGAATACTAACCAGGGGAACAGCTAATAATAAAATAATCGCCATGCTCCAATTCGGGAAAAAAAGATAGCCAATTGTATTGTAAGTGATTGCATCCGAAAGCACCATGAAAATCATTGCACTAAAATATATTATAGCAATACAAGGCAGGAATGATGTAATGCTCTTTCCAAGCAAAAGCTCAGTATCTGTTATTGGTGTTGCAAGAAGTGGTTCGAGGCTTTTCTCTATTTTCTCACCTAAAATACTATAAGAAGCAAGAGTATTAGGTAGGATAAAAGCTAGGATAATATAGAAAAATGAAAACGAATTCAATAATACTGTGATATCTTTTGATGAGGATCCCTTTATTAAAATAGGTATACCAATTATCCCTATTAAATTATCAATTAACCCTATTAAATTCCCAATTCCCCCTATTAAAATAGGTAAAACAATCGAGAGTAAGAGTGGGAGAACTATTAATGGATATATAGTATTTTTTTTCTCGCGGAATGTGCTGAAGTCCTTGGTTGCGATAACCCATGATTTCCAGAGTTTCACTTTTTACCCCTCACAAATTTCAGGTATACATCTTCTAAAGTGGAGCTAATTCGAGTAATGTATTGAATTTTGCCACCAGCACTAACTATTGCATCCACAATAATCGGATTCTCGTTTTCAGGATTAACCACGTCAACAATTAGTTTGTTATTATCTATTGTCAAATTCCTTAGCGATAAATTTCTTAATGCTTTCAGTATTTTATCATTTACTTCCTTTAACTGAATTGCAGTCTTTTTTCTCAAAGTTGAATCCTCTAGTTCTTCAGGAGAGCCTATTACCATCAATTTAGTGTTAAATATTCCGATTTTATCACATATTCTCTGAGCTTCATCAAGGTTATGTGTATTTAAAAAAATAGTCTTCTTCTCCTTCTTCAAATCAAGTATGAAATCTCTTACTGTTTTTGATGATTCAGGGTCGAGATTTGCCGTCGGCTCGTCTAAGAATAATATTTCAGGTTCATGAATAAGAGAGCGTGCTATTGCAAGTTTTTGTTTCATTCCTTTAGAGAATGTTCCAGCCAATACATCTTTTTTATCCCAAAGTCCTAACAATTTTAGAAAATGCTCAATATTTTCTTTCCTTTGAGTTTTTGAACATTCATAGAGTTTTCCATAAAAATCTAGGTTCTTATAAGCTGTTAAATCATCATAAAGACCATTATTTTCAGGAAGCAAGCCGATAATCTTCCTAATCTTCAATGAATCTGCTTCATCACTTACATCATAACCTGCTATTCGTGCTTCTCCACTAGTTTTTGATATTAGACAGCTAAGCATTCTCATTGTTGTAGTCTTTCCTGCACCATTCGGTCCTAGGAAACCGAAAACCTCTCCTTCCTCAATATGGAATGTTAGTTTATCTACTACAGTTAGATCACCGAATTTCCTTGTGAGATTTTCTGCATCAATCATAGCACATCAACTCATTCTCCTATTTAAAACGATAGATAACAAATAATTTACAACTTATTATTGAAAGTAGTAAATTAATTTAACAATAAAATTAGATTATTGGTAAAAGTATATATAAATTACGGAGATTTTCTTTTAACTTTATTATTTTTATTAATTTTTTTGTTTCTTTTTTTTCTTTGACATCTTTTCTTAATTTTTTTTCTTTTTGTCCTTTTTTATTAATTTTTTCTTTTTTGGATGTTAACGTTCGTTAGGTTGTGTTATTTTTTCTTGAGAGTCTTTAGTTGCAGGAGGTTGTAACAGAAACAGGTGAAAATGTTTTTGGTGTGTGTTCTAAGAATAAGATCTATTGATAAGAAAATTCTGTATAAATGAATATCCCGGATTTTATATGAATTCATTTGAAAACAATCCCAACACTACATAAAACAGGTTTAAGACAGTATAACACCAATTTTTAATTCTTCAAAAATTCATAGGATTTCTAACTATATAGTTAGCTTCGACTCTACCAAAACCAACTCTCATACTAATTTATCTTTGTATTTACCAATTTAACACCTTCCACTAGTTCAAATCTAATTAAATATTTTATGATAAAACCCACTTCAACTAATCATAAATTTAGATGGACAGATGAGGAATATAATACAAATTTATTGTCCCAAGTAAGTTCTATTAAATTCATTGTAGGTATTATCATCCCTGGTACTTGACCCGCTCTCAACCTTAAGGGGACAGCGCGAGTAAGCAAATGAATGATATTTTGAGAAATAAATAATATTTTAATTTGACTTGGCAGAAGTTTTAACTAAGTATTTAACTCTCTAAATAGTTGGCTATTCAAAAAATTTGTATCAGTAATAAACAATAATTATTGTTCATCTGAACTATTTGATGACAATGCTTCTTCTATTCCTATTTTTATTCTAAATATTAATGCTTTGTTTGTTGAGTTTAGTGCAGTTAATGAGTCATCTTTTAAGGGCGGTACTACTAAAACCTCTGAATCATCAACCACTAGCATAAACTGGTTATCAAGGTCTATTAAATCCATCATACTATCCATGGATTGGTTTTTCAGATTAATCTTCTCCATACGTTCTATAATCTGATTTTTTTCTGTTATTTTGATTTTTACATTACTCATTCTAGATAAACGTTCTAATCGTCCTTTACTGTCGTTTCCGTCAACCATTATTACAAGATTTATTTGAATGTTCTTTTTTGCGCTTTTTTCTATGTAATCAAGATATTTAATTGATGTCTGGCAATAAATGCTTCCTTTAGCGTTTTTTAACAAATCTTTAATTTTAAATTCAATACTTTTACCACCGAAAATAAAAAATAAAGGATTATTAGGTTTAATGGATATTTCTTGATCTTTAAAGTCCTGTAATTGAATTAAAGCTTCTTTTTTAGCATCCATATATCTTTTTATTATAATTTCTAATGCAATTTTAGGTTCTATTGCTTGGTATGTAGCTGGTCTGGGGCTTGTTAATATTATTAAACCATTTTTTTCAAGCATCCTTAAACCTTCATATATGCTAGGTTTAGATACATCTAGAAACTCTAGTATATCTCTTACTTCAGCGCTTCGTAAGAATACAAGTGCCGCGTATAGTTTAGCTTCAGAATCGAGCATTCCAAGTTCTGTTAAAGATTTTATTAATTCATGAGGTATTTCTACCATTATTTAATCACCAATATTATTTTTTTTGTTAATTTACTATTTACTAAATCGTAACTTATATATACATTTACTAACTAAATTACATTTTAGAAATATAATTACTACTTTAATTATAAGTAGTAAATTAATTATATATTTGTAAAACTTAAATTTAAATTTTTTTAACGAAAATTCTAAAAAATTTAGGTTTAAAAAAATGAAACAAAAAAATTTGAGTGATACATAAATAGAAAATTAAAGGTGAAAAGGCATATGAATGTAGAAAATGATGTTTTAAAGCATTTTAAAGTAATTATTGCCGGTCTAATGATCAGTGTATTAATTGTATCTTTAGATAGTACCATTACTAGTACGGCTATGCCAAAGATAATTGCAAGTTTAGGCGGTTTCCAATACTATGTTTGGCCTTTTACGATTTTCCTTACCACCTTAATAATTTCTGCCATGCTTTCAGGTAAGCTGTCGGATTTTTATGGTAGTAAAAAAATTTTTATAGGTGCAATAATTGTTTTTGTATTTGGTTCAATTCTTTGTGGTTTATCTCAAAATATGACGGAACTTATCATATTTAGAGCATTGCAAGGACTAGGTGCAGGTATAATTACAACAGTTCCCTTAAAAATAATTGCTGAAATATTCCCACCCCGACAAAGAGGAAAATATATGGGATTACTTGTAGCAGTTGGTGGTATATCCAGCGTAGTAGGCCCTACACTAGGAGGTTATATCACAGATTCCTTAGGATGGCAATGGATATTCTTTGTAAACGTGCCTGTAGGAATCGTAGCATTAAGTTTAATTATACCCTATCTACCCGAACTGGGAATAATTGTAAAAGAAAAAATAATGGATTACTGGGGAATAATTACTTTTACAGCAAGTTTAGTTTCATTTCTTCTAGCTCTAACATTTATCGAAGAAAACACTGTATTACCTGTAACATTCTTAGCATTACTATTTGTTTTCTCCGGAATTATGTTATTAGGATTTATATATTCAGAGCGAAAAGCTAAAGAACCAAT
>JACWMK010000093.1 GCA_015661405.1 Methanobacterium sp. | reverse complement strand
CCGTATTCAGCATTTCATCTGTCTGTATGATTCTTCTAGGCGCTGTAATGTTAGTTGGCGCGGTTTACATTCCACTTTTCTTACAATTAGTGCAAGGTCTAACCCCTTCAGCTTCAGGGACATATTTAACACCATTAATGTTCAGTATGATAGTTTCAGCAATCCTATCTGGGCAGATTATCAGCAAAACAGGCACTTACAAAAAACTTGCCATTACTTCATTTGCAATAGGCATATTAGGCATGTTCTTGCTTTCCACATTAAACACCAACACCACTTACCTAGAATTAATAGTTTATGAAGTAATCGCTGGAATAGGAGCAGGTCTCGCATTACCTATATTCACCGTGGCAGCTCAAAATGCAGTGACCAAACGAGACCTGGGCGTAGTAACATCATCCACAATGTATTTCCGATTTCTAGGTGGTGTAATTGGTTTAGCAGTTTTAGGAGCTATTGTAAACACGACTTTGAATCTCAATTTACAAACAGCTAAAGTACATGTTTCATCATCTCTTCTAGTTACGGCTATTCATAATGTATTCCTTATAGCAGTTGTAATGAACATTATTGGATTTGTATTATGTTTCTTCCTAAAAGATTTACACATGAGCAATGAAAGGAAGGATGATGAAGAAATTGGCTATGAAGACGCGCCCGGAGAGATTAACATCTAAATCACGATGAGGATAAGTCAATTATAGATTGCATGGTATTTGGTGGTGTGACTTAGTGAAAATAGATTTTGAGCAATACTACATGAAATTGATGATTATATTTCTTTCCTGGAGGATATTAAGAAAAAAAACTAGCACCTAACGAGAAACGAATAGAAATTTTCATGGAAAGATTTGAAAAAATAAAAAAATCCCTTTAATTAAAAGAAATTCAAATAAATAAGAAAACAGGGAATGAACAGCATATGAGTGTAAAAAATAATGTTTTAAAGTATTATATTGGTATCCTAGTTATATATGATGAAAAAGAGGATGGTGATAATTTTGGAGTATAAATGGACAGCTTTGACAGCCGTTTTCATAGCCACTTTAATTGGAAGTATAAATATGATGATTATTCTAATCGCCCTTCCCGCCATCTTTAACGGTATCCATATTAACCCATTGAATTCATTCCAATATCTTTTATGGATATTAATGGGTTATCTATTGGTTGTTGCTACATTACTGTTAACTTTCGGTCGGCTTTCAGATATGTATGGAAGAATTAAAATGTTTCGGCTGGGGTTTCTTATATTTACAGTGGGATCTGTTCTGCTCTATTTAACGCCTTCCACTGGTGATACGGGTGCATTAGAAATTATAATATTCCGGATAATCCAAGCCGTAGGCGGTGCACTGTTCATGGCAAATAGTGCAGCTATACTTACCGATGCATTCTCCTCTACTGAACGGGGAAAAGCTTTAGGTATTAATATGGTTGCAGGAATGTCTGGAAATTTCCTAGGCTTAGTACTGGGAGGTATACTAGCAGTATTTTACTGGAGATACGTATTCCTAATCAGTGTACCATTCGGTATCTTAGGGTTTGTATTATCCTATAAACTTAAAGAATTATCCATTAAAGCTTTAAAAACTAAAATTGACATATGGGGAAACATCACATTCGTTTTAGGCATAACCCTCCTACTTGTGGGTGTAACTTACGGATTAATACCTTACGGTAATAATTCCATGGGATGGAACAACCCATGGGTGATAACCTCCATGATCCTCGGATTAATCTCACTGATCCTATTCCCAATTATTGAAAACCGGGTTGAATCACCCATGTTCAACTTAGATTTATTTAAAATTAAAAGTTTTACTTATGGAGTTCTAGCAACTTTACTAAGTGCTTTAGCTCGAGGCGGTGCCATGATCCTGATCATAATACTATTACAAGGCATCTGGCTACCACTTCACGGTTACAGTTACAGTTCCACCCCATTCTGGGCTGGAATATATTTAGTACCACTCACAATAGGAATAATCATCATGGGACCGATATCTGGTATATTATCCGATAAATACGGACCAAGATGGATAGCTACCGGTGGAATGGCTATTGTTACATTAACTTTCCTATTACTAGTAGCACTACCATATAATTTCAGTTACCTAGAATTAGGTTTAATATTGTTTATGATGGGAATTGGAAATGGAATGTTCGGCTCCCCCAACAACGCAGCTATTATGAACTCAGTATCAGCTCAAGATAGGGGTGTAGCCTCGGGAATGATGTATACTATGTTCAATACTGCCGTGCCTGCCAGTATAGCTATATTCTTTACCATAGTTGTAATAGGATTAAGTCAAAACTTCCCTGGAGCTATGACATCTTCTCTAGCCAGTATAGGTGCTGTACAATTAGCACCCATACTGAGTAATATTCCACCTACTGCGGCTTTATTTTCAGCTTTATTAGGTTATAATCCTGTTACAGGAATATTAGCTGCTTTACCAGCACCTCTTGTAGCACATATACCTCATTCAACATTAAACACCTTAACTGGCATCACATGGTTCCCATCAACCCTTCAAAACGCGTTTATACCATCACTAAGGATATCATTCTACGTTGGGGCAATAATATCCGCAATAGCCACCATACTATCAGCACTACGAGGAGGAAAATATATACACGAAGATAAGCCACTCAAAACAGGTTCAAAAGCAGATTTAAACCCACAAGTAGAATCAAAAGAATAATCAAATTAAAATAAAAAAATACAATGGTCAAATAACGGGACTTCCCAAACCAAAAAAAGTCGGGTAAAGATTATATTGAGATTTTTAATAAAATAGGTGAAGAAAATGTTGATTTAGTGATAATGGGGGCCTCTGGTCGACATAGTTCTGTGGATAGATTTATGTTAGGAAGTGTTACCGAAAGAGATATTAAGAGATGCTCGAGTTCCAGTTATGGTGATACCCTAAAGAATTTGGCAGATTTAAAAAATCCATTTTACCAAACATTGATAGGAGGAATAAATGTTATATTGCAGCTTATAAAATTGGAAGAACACATAAATGGAATTGATAAAGATGTGAAATCCTTTATCCTAACATTTGAAGATGATGAATTAATAAATCAGGCATTGCCGTTACTAATGACACGTTTGAAGAATTATAAACCATATGAAAATGTAGAAGTGAGAGCCGAGCTCACGATAACCGGAAATGGTAATTTTATCAAATTATATGTCATCTACCCTGAATCAAATATGAATATTTCCAATCGAGAGCTTGAAGATGACCTCGAAAAGATGAAAAACGATTTTGAACAATACTACACGAAATTTATTAAAAAAATTAAATTAATTCCTGTTTTAAAGTAATAATTCCTGCATTATCCTTTTCTAAGGTGCGATGTATCCAGAATTAATATAGTTCAAATCTGATAATCTTTGATAAATCTTATATCAAATTTAGTTCGTTGAGAAGAGTCTTATGAGTCATAAACCGAATATTTTAATTGTTGAGGATAATCCGGGGGATGCACGTCTTATTAGTGAAATTTTAAACGAAGCTGATATTTCTCATCAGCTTTATCTTGCCAAGGACGGGGAAATGGCACTCCAAATGTTACGCAGGAAAGGTGAGTATTCGGATTTTCCTATAGCGGATCTTATTTTATTAGATATGAATCTTCCTAAAAGAGATGGAAAAGATGTTCTTAAGGATATAAAGCTAGATAATGAATTGAATAATATACCTATAATCATCCTAACAACATTATTACCAGATATCGGAAATAATCACTATGCAAAATTAGTAGATGCTGTTTTAATAAAATCAAGCGACTTAGAAGGATTCGAAAAAATAGCAAAATGCATTAAACAAATACTGAATAAATAAAAAAAAATTAAACTAATTCCTGTTTAAAGTAAATATATGTCATTTAAGAATGGTAGATTATGGTACATCATGTACAGAACTCATTAAATTAACACATGGATCGTAGTGCAATCCCAATAAAAACTGCATTTAACATGAAATTGATATCTACAATCTATCTTGGAGGATAATTATCTCTTTGGATAATATTACTACTGATATGAAAAAAAATGAAAAATTTTTCAATTATTTTTTATCTTATTTAGTATTAACTGACATAATTCTTATTACTTTGGTATTGTTTTTAAGAGTGAGTTCCCAGGTTTATTCAATCATCGTTTATCTTGATTTAATTATTTGTATAATTTTATTCTCTGATTTTATCGTTAGATTCCGGAAATGTGATAATAAAAAAATTTTTTTAAGAAACAATATGTTAGATATTCTTGGAATGATACCATTAATTTTCATAGCACCCACTGTATCACAAGCATCTTCAATTATTAGATATTTCAGAATATTTGGATTACTAAGAATTTTTGGACTGTTTAAGAATGAATTAACACGCATCGACACTTTTTTCCGTGAAACACAATTAGATTATGGTATCATAACTCTCCTTTTAATTCTTATTACAGGAACTGTTATATTCTATTTTCTAGAAGTCGGAGTTAATCCACACATCAATAATTTTTACGATGCTTTATGGTTCGTAATTATTAGCATGACTACAGTGGGTTATGGAGATATTTCACCTGTAACAGCTGGGGGTAGGATAGTAGCGGTTATCATTATAATATCTGGCATTATTTTCTTTGGTTTTTTCACTGCTTCAATTACTTTATATTTAACTAAAAAATTCGAAGAAAAAGAAGAAAAGAAATTAAGTGAAATTGAAAGATTTGAACTTGAAAAAATAATACTTGAAATGAAATCCGAAATGGAAAACTTAAAAGAAATAATTGAGAAAAAATATAAATAATCAAGATTGATAATTTATTGTTTTAAATTTACTTAGAATTTATTTAGAATTTTAATTAATATCCTTAGAACTTTTATAAATCCTTCAAAGCTTTCTGGCGTGATTGATATGCTTGATAATCGTTATTGAACCGTCCTAAGTATAAAATTTCTGGTTAACCCATAACCGGGCTACCCATTTATAATGAAGAAGAGCGAAAACTTATCAATGAGTTTGGTGATTATCTCGCAAGACGAGCAACCGAACTAAAATACCAAGAGGAACGTGAACAGCAAGAAGAAAACTAAAAATTAAAAATTTTTTCATTTCATAACATAATTATTTTTTTTAATTTAACTTTTTTTAACTTTTTTATGAGTTGTTACCTTAATCTAAAATTCTAATGGTTAATTTATGTAATGTAAGTTTAGAAACCAACATTTAATATAGAGAAATGTTTTTTTCGGTTTACAAAATATTAAGAGGATTTAAAATATTCAAAAGAATCTTTTCCTTTGTTTCTACTAATCTTATTTAAATTATTTATCTGATATTTGAATGTGCAATGTCTTTGAGCCCCACTTTCATCATCATTATCATTGTTTTATTCTTTGTATTAATTGCAGTCAACGAACCTTGGGATACTGGTGGTATAAAAAGGACCTCTGAATCATCAACCATCAAAACCATCAAATTCTCAAATTCAAACATTGAAATGGCTTCTTTTAACGATGGTAATTCTTGATTTATTATGGGATGAGGTTAATCCATTAATCATATCTTCTTTACTCGAAA
>JACWMK010000033.1 GCA_015661405.1 Methanobacterium sp. | reverse complement strand
TATCTGCATGGCCGTACAGCTGCAATCTATGGAGATCCTGAAATCACATCTGGAATTGCTAGATTTGTAGGTGAACTTGGTATGGAACCTAAACTGGTTCTAACAGGGTCTGATAATAAAGAATTCGTTAAAGACATAGAGAAAGTTGCAAAAGAAACAGGTGCTGAGATAGATACCATGGTAGGACAGGATTTAAGGGCTATGGAAGTTTATTTAAAAGATAATCCTGTAGACCTCATGATAGGTAACTCGGATGCAAGACTCATGGCTAAAGAATATGGAATTCCATTGATAAGGGTGGGTTTCCCAGTATATGATCGCGTAGGATATCACAGACGCCCTATTGTTGGATACAATGGAGGTATACACCTCATAGATTTAATAACTAACACTATACTCGAGAAATACTATGAACATGAACATTGGAAACTTCAACAATAAAAAAAAAGAGGAGAAATTTTTAGGAATAAATGAGAATTTTAGAGGTATTACATATGGAACCAAAAATTGAATCAATAATTGATACATTTGAATCTCGTAAAAAGCATATGTGCATAAAAGGGGATGATATATCCATTCCTGATTGTAATAAAGCCACTTTACCAGGTACAGTTACTCAGAGAACTTGTGTTTTTGGTGGAGCAAGAATCGTATTGATGCCAATAACTGATTCACTTCATTTGATACATGGACCCATAGGCTGCGCCTCTTGTACATGGGATATAAGGGGTAGCAAATCCTCCAGATCAAATCTTTACAAAAAAGGATGTTCTACAGATATGGGGGAGAAAGATATAATCTTTGGAGGTGAAAGAAAACTATTTGAAACCATAATTGAACTTAACAAACTATACAATCCTGGAGCAATATTTGTATATGCTACTTGTGTTTCAGGCGTAATTGGAGACGATATAAAAGCAGTCTGCAAAAAATCAGAGGAAATAACTGGAATTCGAATTGTGCCAGTTCAATCAGAAGGTTTTCAGGATTATAATAAGACTAAAGGACATTGGATAGGCTGTGATGCATTACTAGATTATGTAATTGGTACAAAGGAACTGGAAAAAACCACACCATATGACATCAACATTGTCGGTGAATTCAACGTTGCAGGGGATCTCTGGGGAATAAAACCTCTTTTTAAAGAGATGGGTGTTAATATAATAAGCACTATTACCGGGGATTCATATGTAGATGAAATAGCTCAAGCACATGGAGCTAAGCTCAATATAGTCCAATGCCAGAAATCTTCAAATTATCTGGCGGATAAAATGGAAAAGAAGTATGGAATACCTTCTATAAAAGTAAATTTCTTTGGAATAAAACAAACCATTAACTCCTTAAGAGACGTTGCAGATTTCTTTGATGACGAAGAAATGATGGAAAGGACAGAGGAAATAATTAAATCAGGATTAAATGATGTAGAACATAAAATAGAAGAATATAAAGAAAGATTAACCGGGAAAACTGTTGCATTGTATGTGGGCGGTAATAAAGCATGGTCTCTGGTAAGAGCTTTTGAAGAATTAGGTATGGATGTAATAATGTCCGGAACAAAGAATGGAATGAAAGAAGATTATGAAAGAATTAAAGACACCGTAAGAGATGGTACAGTAATTGTAGATGATGCAAATTCAAACGAATTAGCTCTACTACTAAAAAAATACCAACCAAATCTACTTATATCTGGAGCTAAGGAAAAGTACATCTCTTTAAAGCTCGGAATTCCATTTTGTGATTTTAACCACGATCGTATATCTGCATTCGCGGGTTTCAACGGTTTTATAAGCTTTGCAAAAGAAGTTGATGCATCAGTTTCAAGTCCAGTATTCGATTTAACTTCTAAAAAGTTGATGGAGCAATAATAAAAATGTATCATGATAAAAAATTTTCAGTAATAAATCCCTCCAAAATGTGCCAGCCTATGGGAGCTATTCAGGCCTTATTGGGAATAAAGGATACAATTCCCCTTATCCATGGCTCTCAAGGCTGCAGTACATATATGAGATTTCAACTAACTAGACACTTTAGAGAACCAATAGAGGTTGCATCAACATCAATGAATGAGAAAACAGTGATTTATGGGGGAGAATTTAATTTACTTAAAGCACTTAAAAATATAACCGAAAAACAATCGCCCTCACTTATAGCTGTTACTTCAAGCTGTTTAACTGAAACTATAGGGGACGATATGGCGGGTATTATAAAAAAATTTGAAGATGCAAATATAGGTAAAGAATTGCCTATAATTATTCCTATTTCAACTCCAAGTTATGCTGGAACACATATTGAAGGATATGATAATACTATAAAAGCATTAGTTGAATATTTATCCACACCATCCCGGGCAAATGGAAAAATTAATATAATCATAGGTAACAATTCCCCAGCGGATGTAAAGGAAATTAAAGCATTACTGACGGAACTCAACTGCGAAAGCATTATCTTAACTGATAATTCAGAAAACCTTGATGCTCCCCTATCTGAATCAGCATTAAATTTATATAATGAAGGAACTACTATTGAGGAGATCAAGGATACTGCTAATTCACTTGGTACTATTTCTTTATCTAAACATGCAGATTCTGCAGGAGTCCTCCTAGAAAAAAAATTCGGTGTTAAATCTATATCCGGACCTCTTCCTGCAGGTCTTGAAAATACTGATCGATTTATAAGTTCTTTATGTAAATTTGATGAATTTGAAGTACCAGAAAGCATAGAAAAAGATCGTGGTAGATTAATGGATGCAATGGTAGATGCACATTCCTATAATTACAGAAGAAAGGTAGCCATATTTGGAGATCCCGACTTCGTATCCGGGATGACTAATTTCACTTCAGAAATGGGAATGACACCAACTATTTTATGCACAGGAGTAGAAAGTAAAAGATTCAACGAAGATATTAACCTTATTTCAGAAAAAAAAGGATTAAATCCAACTATTTTAGCAAGTGGTGACCTTTATGATTTACATCATAAAATTAAAGAAAAACCAGTAGATATACTAATTGGAAATTCTTATGGAGCTAGTATTGCCCAAGAAGAAAATATTCCACTTTTTAGAGCTGGATTCCCAATATTTGATAGATTAGGAGCTCAGAGAATATCTGTTCTAGGATATAATGGTGGTATCAATTTTGTTGACGAAATAACAAACACAATACTTGATTATTACTACGATGAAGCAGGATACGAGATAACTGAGGAAGAATCCCATGAATCTACTCGAAGTGGATTATTCGCTGAGGAGGAGGTTTAAAAAATGAAAATCGCCATAGCATCAACGGATGGTAAACTTGTAGATCTGCATTTTGGAGATGCTAATAAATTTTTAATATTTGAAATTGAGGATGGTGAAGTTAAATTTCATGAAATAAGAGAAAAAACTGATCTACCCTTGAATAATCATACTGATCGCTGGTTAGCATCTATTGATCTTATAAATGATTGTAAAGCGGTTATCTGTAATAAAATTGGGAATGAACCTACAATTGAACTTAGGAAGATAGGTATAAAACCTATTAAATTGGATTGTGAAGTTAATAAGGCAGTTAAGGAATGTTCCAAACATTTATTAAGTTAAAAATAAATTTTTATCAAACTTCCACTTATTAAATGGTTTAAAATAGAGGTAATTTGACAAATGGCGCAAATATTGCTTAATTATAAAAACTGTGACGGCTCTATATGTGGGGCTTGCGCATATATTTGCCCAACTAATGTTTTTACAATAGAAAAAGGCATCATATCCATAAAATCGCCTGATTTTTGTAAATTATGCTGTAATTGTTTAGAAATTTGCCCTCATGCCGCTTTAACCATAAAAAGATCAAAATGAATAGAATTGAAATTTTTTATAATATTAAAATTCATTCAATTTTCTATTTCATTTTTTTTTATTCAGATATAATTTAATATGGAAAATATTATAAATTTGAAATCATTGCATTTTGATATTATAAAATGAGGAATTTTTTTTGAAGACTATTATTACAACATGCACTCGAGATTGTCCCGGTTCATGCAGCATTCTAGCCCAAGTAGAAGGAAATAAGGTTACTAAATTACGTGGAAATTCTGAACATGATATTACCGCTGGATTCCTCTGTAAAAATACATCGCATTACCTTGAAAATCATTTTTACAGCTCTAAAAGGATTCTTCATCCGCTGTTGAAGGAAAACGGACAATGGAAAAGGATAAGTTGGATGATGGCACTAGACATCGCAGCCTCTAAGATTATGGAAGTTATCAATGAATATGATAGTTCGGCCATACTTTATTATCAGGGTTTTGGTGCCCGTACAGCATTACAAGCGATGAATAAAAGATTTTTTAACTTATTAGGGGGAGTAACCACTACTTACGGTACAGTATGTGGTGGGATAGGTCACGCGGCTCTTGAAAAAGATTATGGAGTGAAGGTCTCTCATGATCCTAATGATCAACTTAACAGTAATTTTATAATAATATGGGGTAGAAATCCTGTTGTCACTGATGTGCATTTATGGAGAATTTTAAGAAAAGCTAAGAGAAATGGGACTAAACTCGTGGTAATAGATCCTGTTAAAACAAAAACAGCAGGGTATGCTAACTTTTATGTTCAGCCAGCACCAGGATCGGATTCATATCTTGCTATGGCACTTATTAAACTTATTTTAGAAAAAGACTTACAAGACCCGGAATTTATAGAAAAATATACTCATAATTTCCATTCATTTAAGAAAATACTTGATCAATATACCCTGGAATTTCTAGCAGGTAAATGTGATGTTGATATCAAAAAATTAAATGAATTAGCTATAGATTACGCTAAAGGTAAACCTTCTAGTATTATTGTGGGATGGGGTGTTCACAGATATAAACAAGGACATTTGTCAATCCATATGATGGATGCTCTTGCCGCTGTAACTGGTAACATTGGAGTTTCAGGGGGAGGTGTAACTCAAGGTTTTGAAGAATATGAATATTTTAATTTTTCTTTAGAATTGAATGAATTAGGGAAGAATCAGAGGAAATTACCCATGCCATTAATAGGTGAAGCCATATTAGCTTCAGATAACCCGCCTATAAAATTAATATTTTTAGCTTCTGGAAATCCAATTAATCTAAATCCTAATTCTATGAAGGTTAAAAAAGCATTTGAAAAAGTTGATTTTGTTATTATCATTGATCATTTCTTAAATGATTCTTCAGATACTGCTGACTTATTCTTACCTGCAACCACGTTTCTAGAGGAAGAAGACTTAATGGGAAGTTATGGTCACAATTGGATATCACCCATTAATCCAGTAATTCCACCTCAAAATGAAGTAAAGTCTGAATTTGAAATATTCCAACTTCTATCACAAAGATTAGGATTTTCAGAGGAAATGTCCGGCAAACCTAGTAAATGGCTTAAAGAACTAGCTTCTCCTATCTTAAAGAAAGGATTTAGTTTAGAAGAATTGCAGAATGGACCTGTGAAGTTAGTTTCTGCATCTGAAATTCCTTATGCTGATAAAAAATTTAAAACAAGTTCTGGACTTTTTGAATTCATAAATAATTTTAACTATAATAATAATAATGGAAAAGATGGATTATATCCATTATATTTGCTCTCCACATCACCCGAGAATTGGGTGTGTTCGGTTATCCCTGAATCAGAAATGGAAAATGGTCTTCTGGAAGTGAAGGTACATCCCCTGGTATTAAAAGATAATAATATAAATGATGGGGAGGTTGCTATGTTAGAATCACGGGTTGGAGTGCTTAAAGTCAAGGTTAAAAAAAGTGAAGATGTAAGATCGGACTTTGTTTTAGCTTACCGTGGTGGTTGGATGAAATATGGGAAGAATATAAATGTATTAACGGTGGATATGATCAGTGAAAAGGGTGATGGTACTCCATATTATGAGACCCGTGTCAAGTTAAGAAAAATATAAAAAAAATGTAATCTAAATTTTGTTAAGTTTATTTTTCTCTTTTTCCTGTTATAAATTCCTCTACCATCTCTTGTGCTTGGTCATCTGTGAATTGCTGGGGTGGATGCTTCATGGTGTAGGCTGATATTGAAGTAAGTGCACCGCCAATTCCTCTTTGAAGCGCTAGCTTACAGCATCTTATAGCGTCTATTACACATCCTGCTGAGTTAGGGGAGTCTTCTACACTTAATCTTAACTCAATGTTCATTGGAATGTCTCCGAATGTTTTACCTTCCATACGCAGGAAACATAATTTATTATCCTTTTGCCATGGTACATAATCACTCGGTCCAATATGAATATTTTCAGGATCTAGTCGTGTTTCCAGAATAGATTGCACTGCTTCAGTTTTTGATTCTTTTTTAGAGTCCAGTCTGCTTCTATTAAGCATGTTGAGGAAGTCTGTATTCCCGCCAGTATTGAGTTGATATGTTCGCTCTAGTTTCACACCTCTTACTCGGAATAAATTAGCTAAAGTTCGGTGTGTTATTGTGGCACCTATCTGGGCTTTAATATCGTCTCCGATAATGGGTAATTGTTTTTCTTCAAATCGAGAAGCCCATTTGGGGTCGCTTACTATGAAAACTGGCATGTTATTTATAAAGGCTAATCCTGCATCTAATGCACATTCAGCATAGAAACGAGTGGCTTTTTCGGATCCTACTGGAAGATAGTTTAGAAGTATTTCTGCTCCACTATCTTGAAGGGTTTTTATTATCTCATTTTTTTCTTTTTCCACTTCTTCTGAGACAATGAAGGTGTGGTTATCATCATATTCTGCCATGTGGGGTGCTACACCATCTAATATTTTCCCCATAGAGACTTTGACTCCTATTTCAGGGATTTCATTGCAGAATATTTTAGTACAATTAGGTTTAGCAAATATGGCTTTGCTTAAGTCTTCTCCTACTTTTCGCTTGTCAATATCTATGGCTGCTACCACTTCTACATCTGAGGGCTGATATCCGCCAATCTCCCAATGCATTAAACCAATAGCATCTTCAGGATTTTTATCTTTATAATAATAAATCCCCTGTATTAGCGAGCTTGCACAGTTACCAATACCAATTATGGCGATTTTAATCTTATTCAATTCACGACACCTTCTATAAAGCACTAATTACATTAAAATGTTAAAATTTAGTGCTGTTAATTTATTATTTTAAAATTAAAAATGTATAAAATTTCGTTAGATCCTTAAAGTCTTAGTATAGTTCTCTTAAAACTATGATTTGCTTTATTATATTATTAAAGTTTTCGATCAACTCTTTATAATAATTCTTTTTAAAAAAAAAGAGACAATTTAAAACATCTCCGTAATCTAAAATAAGAGATTTATTATAATTACAATTAGTACAAAAAGATTTAATCTTTAATTGGAATATGCAAATATTTTTAGAGTAATTAAATTTTTAAAGTTTACTTTGATCTGTTTCTAATCCTCTCATGCAATAAAAGTTATAAATAACTCCAATTTTAAATTTAGCTGCAAAAGGACAGGTGGGGCACATACAGCCTTTCTCCTTTTTAATACAATTGCTTTTACCTTTTATACAGAAAATGTTTTCTCCAGTATCTTTTGCGCATTTGTTATAGGTGGGGCAGATAGGACAAACACAATCCAATTGTAATTCTTCGATTTTTTCTCTTCTTTCATCATCAGACATTTCATTTAACTGATTTGTTAATTCTTCAAAGCTATCCAATGGCATCACCTATTAAATATTTTTTTTTATAAACTAAATTTAAAATCTGTAATAATGATTCTTAAGCATTTTTTTTTAGTAAAAATAATTATTTATTTCTATCTATTTTTATTTTCAAAGTTTATTTACACTGTTTAATTTCCGAACATTTATAAACTAATTGGTATAATGGGCTCTAAAATTCAATTCTTCTTGCAAATGGAAAATGAGTGCACATATACTCAAATTCTATCTTAAATACAATTTTCACTCTTCCTTAAGACACAGAAAAAGTACTTCACCTGCTTCTTTTGTACATAAATTATATGTAGGAAAGATCGGACATATACACTCTCATTCCAATCGTTATTAAATCTTCAACTCTCTCATCATCAGAGGGAATATCTTTGAAATTATTTCCTTTAAATAGTCTGATAATATATTCTATGCCATTGGGTATTAAATCCATGCTATCAAACCAATATAATATTAAACAACATTCTTTATAATATTGTTGTGATATTCCCATTACTAATTATATTGTATTTAGAGTGAAGTCCAATTAAAAAAAATATTTATTAAATTGTATATTCTTTAGTATTAACCATTAAAAAACGGGGTTATATACTACATCCAGTATTTATTTAAAAGTTTTTTTTATTGATTTACTTCCTCTCTATTTTCTCTTTTACAATCAATATTACTACATATCCATCGTTCACCTGCACCTATTCCTTTATATATGGTAATTATATTTCTTTTACCACAAGAACTACATTCTTTTACTCTAAGCGCAACCACAACACACACCTCCAAAATTATTTGTTTATACTATTCTGATGTTCTTTTATAAACATATTGAAATAATTTATTTCATATATGGATATATGAAATAGGATAATATTTATTAGCTCAAGTTATAAATCGTCGTTGAATAAGATATTTGCATTAATATAAATATTTTAATCCTTTAATATCTGTAGATGCATAGAAATTCGAGAGATTTATAAATAAAAAAAAGAGAATCCATTTTATTATGTACATTTAGTTGTATGTTCTTCTAAGAAGCGATAAGAACATTTTATAACCATTTAAACCTAAAAATGATGCAAAATAATATTAAAAAGATTTAAAATTCCACTTATTTAACTAATTTAATGAAAAAGGGTTTAAATCCATTATCGTATAATGATTATTTAAATGAAATGGAGAGTTAAAAAATGCTTATTATTAAAATTTTAAAATTAATCGGATACGGATTCTTAGTATGGTTAATACCAACCATAATTACAAGCGCTTTAATAATTTTCCCAAATATAACATATCTCTTCGATATAGTATCAGCATTGTCTTTAATTATCAGTGCAGCATTGTTTTCTTATTTATATTTCAAGGAAGTCAATATTAATTTTATTAAAGAGGGTATTATAACCGGTATTGTTTGGTTGATTCTTAGTATAGTTTTTGATTTAATAATGATAATCGTGGGAATTTCTACAATTAGTTTAACCAGTTATGCATTGCTTGTAGCACCTTTATATGTAATCATACCGGTCATAACCGTTAGTTATGGGTTACATCTAGACCATAATAAGAAATAAAAAATTAGAAAGATTAAAAAATTGAATTGTTAATTTAATGGAATGAGAATAATCATTAAAGTCTATTAACAAGTATTTGTTGAAAACATATAATATTAAGGAGATTTAGTTTCCGCTGTAGAATATGAATATGTAGTATTTGACGAACATTATATTTTCATTCATTAGTACTAAAACTAATTCCCAGTTGATGTTAGAAATTCATCTCAGCTAAAATGATTAGATACTTAAAAAAATGATTTCCATAGAAAAATCAGAATTTTCTTTTTGAGTAAAAATAAATTTAAATCAAATTCATTATGGGGATTTTAACATTTTGGAATATGAATCTATAATTCAGGAACTAGAATCACTCTCAAAACCTGAAAATGTAAAAGGAATGGCTAGATTTGGGATAAATTCTAAAAATGCTTTTGGGGTAAAAATGCCCGAACTACGTCGAATGAGTAAAAAAGCAGGAAAAAATCATGAACTTGCTGAAAAACTGTGGCATGCTGGATATAATGAAACTAAAATACTTGCAAGCTTGATCGAAGAACCAAAAAACGTTACAGAAGACCAGATGGATAAATGGGCTATTGGTTTTAATTCATGGGATATCTGTGACCAGTGCTGTATTAATTTATTCTATAAAACCCCTTTCGTTTATAAAAAAATTTTTGAATGGAGTGAAAGGAAAGAGGAATTTATAAAAAGAGCTGCATTTACTCTAATGGCTGTTTTAGCTGTACATGATGAAAAAGCGACTGATAATAAATTTAAACAATTTTATCCACTAATTATAAGAGAATCAACAGATAACCGTAATTATGTTAAAAAAGCCATCAACTGGGCCTTAAGGCAAATAGGCAAGAAAAATAGAAATCTTAATAATGAATCCATAAAAATTGCTGAACAAATCCGGGAAATAGATGCTAAAAGTGCTAAATGGATAGCCCAAAACGCTTTACGAGAGCTTAAAAGTGAAAAAGTCCAAGAACGTCTAAAATAAATTTAACATTTTTTTCAAAGTTTTACTTCAGGATATCCTGCTTTTCTCCAAGCATTCATACTACCTAAAACAGTTACAACATCTTCATAACCATTCCTCAGTAGAATACTACCGGCTATAGTGGATTTGTACCCTGAATCACAGTAAACCACAATTTTTTTATTAAAAGGTACATTATTTAAATTATCTTCTAAATATCCTAAATAAATATGATGAGCATTTTTAATGTATCCTGTTTTCCAATCAATAATTTTTCTAACATCTAACAAAAATAATGATTCATCATCTTGATTTTCTTTAAGTTTCTGTACAGACCATAACTCCAATTTTTCAATGGGTTCAGCGTGCAAGTACCAGTTAGGGAATCCTACACCGAGATATCCATAGATATTATCAAAACCCAAACGAACCAAGAATCTGCGAACCTCATCCATGCTCCTACCATCCTCATCAATTATAATGATAGGATCCTGATAATTAAGCATCCAACCAGCATATTCCGGTAACCCATCCTTCCAAATACTTAAAATTTGGGGCATGTGAGCTCCACCATAACTAGTAGGATTCCTTACATCAATAATTTGAGCTCCGTTATTACTTAACTTTTTAACTTCATTTATTTTTAAAACCTTTAATTCTGGAAGCCTGCAAATAAGATCCGGCCCCTTTAAGTTAATATCAATCATTTTATCAAAATATGGGGGATAATAAAGTTGTTCATTAATTTTACTCTCAACAAATTCATCATGACTATAACTTAACAGTTGATTATTCTTTTTTTCATAACCAATAGTGGTAAGCTCTTGCTCCCTTATATCCGCCCCACAAACCGAACCTGCACCATGAGCAGGGCATAAAATCACATGATCACCGAGAGGAAGAATTTTGTGAAATATGCTATTATAAAGATCTTCTGCTAATCTTTTTTTCTCTGATTCACCATAAAGATCAATTCTACCAGTCTCACCAGCAAATAATGTATCACCAGTAAAGATCAAGTAAACATCTTTTGAGACATCGGTATCTTTCACAGTAAGGGATATGCTTTCATCAGTATGACCCGGGGTATCAATAATTTCTAATTCACACGATCCCAACTGGAATTTATTCCCTTCATACACAGGGTTACCATAAGTGAAGTTAAGTTGGGATCCATGGTAAACTTCCGCATTTACAATTTCTCTTAATTCAATTGATCCTATCGTATAATCTTCATTGCGATGGGTTTCGAATATATATTCTATTTTTAAATTATTCCTCTCCGCAATCTCCAAGTACACATCACAATCCCTACGAGGATCAATAACTGCAGCAGAACCTTTAGATCCTATAAAATAAGATTTATGAGCGATACCAGCAGATTTCAAAGTTTCAAATATCATGTTCTAACCAAGGCACAAAAATTTTATTAGATTTTTTTTAAATCAAAATATTTTTCAATATCAATGATAAAATTTTAATTTTTAATCTTTTATTCCCAATTTTAATACTATTAGACGATTATAATTATGGGAAACATATCATATGAATTTTTGTTTATCCAATAGGTCAAACAAAAGAATATATAAACTCATTTATAAAATATATAAAAGAGTAGAATTAAATTTTTTTTTTAATAAAAAATTTCAATGATAAGGGGCACGTTTTATGGATTATATGGTTGAAACAAATGATATTAGTAAGAGTTATGGTGATTTTACTGCGGTTGATTCTGTTAATCTTAAAATTCCAAGAGACAGCGTATTCGGTGTTTTAGGTCCTAATGGTGCCGGTAAAACTACTTTAATATCGATGCTTTGTACTATTTTACGTCCCACTTCTGGAACAGCTGTGGTGAATGGATTTGATGTTGCGAAAAATTCTAAAGATGTTAGAGCTTCCATTGGAATAGTTTTCCAGTCACGTGCTTTAGATGACATGCTAACTGGGAGAGAGCACTTACAGATGCATGCTTCACTTTATGGTGTGCCCAGTAATTTGCGGAAACAACGCATAGAAGAAGTTTTAGATCTAATCGCATTAGGGGATAAAGCTGATGAATTTACTAAGACTTATTCTGGTGGTATGAAACGAAGACTTGAGATTGGACGGGGTTTAATTCATCATCCTAAGCTTCTTATTTTAGATGAACCGACATTAGGTTTAGATCCGCAAACAAGGGAAAATATATGGGAATACATCAGTAAATTGAACAAAGCGGAAGACATCACTGTTCTTTTGACCACCCATTACATGGATGAAGCCGATAAGCTCTGTGATCGAATAGCTATCATGAACCATGGACAGATCATCAAAGAAGATTCACCCCTCAATTTAAAGCGAGAGTTAAAGGCGGATACTATTATTATACAGGTTGATGAGCAGGATAGATTCATTAAGGAAGCAGAAAAATTGGATTTTGTTAAGAAAATATTTGTTGAGGACTCTGAAATTAAATTAATGGTGGAAAGGGGTGAAAATTTGATAACTACTCTGGTGAATTTTGCTAACAAGAATGATATTACGGTGAATTCCATCGAATTAACACACCCTAATCTAGAAGATGTTTTCCTAAATTACACGGGAACAACCATAGCTGATAGGGGTGCATGATTATGCCGGAATTGGAGGGAATATATACTATTTGGCTTAGGGAAGCGAAGAGATATATACGTGCGCGTTCTCGTATATTTACATCAGTGGTAACTCCTCTTTTATGGCTTATAATTTTTGGATATGGATTGGGTTCAGCTTTAAAGTTCGTTACAATTACTGGAGGATATAAAGCATTCATTTTTCCAGGCATTATAGGTCAGACTATCCTGTTTACCGCTATATTTACAGGAGTTTCAGTAATTGTTGACAGGCAATATGGTTTTTTGAAGGAAATCATGGTAGCACCTATAAGTCGTCCATCAATTGTTTTTGGCAAAGCTCTGGGTATCAGTACAGCTGCCTTGATTCAAGGGGTAATATTACTTTTTTTATCATTCGTAGTTGGGGTGACGATGACGCCCGTTATTTTCGTGTTAAGCTTTTTGCTTATGATTCCAATATCTGTGGGATTAGCGGGTGTAGGTCTTCTAATAGCGTCTGTCACAGATAGTTTGGAAGGTTTCAATCTTATCATGAGTTTTGTTGTGTTACCTATGTTCCTTTTAAGTGGAGCATTGTTCCCAGTAACAGGATTACCCGGCTTACTTCAGGGTGCAGTTTATTTAGATCCTTTAACTTATGGTGTAGATGCCCTACGCCATATAATCCTGGGATATGGAGCTATACCTATCTATATTGATGTAATAGTGATAATAGTTTTCGCGGTGGTCATGATATTGGCATCTGCTTTCATGTTCAGCTGGAGAGAACAGGAACTCATGTAAATCTATCATTTAAAATCCCTAATGATTTAAAATTTTTTTTAAGAATAAGGGATTTTCAATGCGTTTAGGGAATGCTTCTCCTCAACAGAAAAGACAGAACCTAAATATCTTAAATGAAAGCAAATCATTTTGTTGAAATGGATGGGATAACCCGTCCGTGATAAATCGGTGATGTTAAAAAAAAGGAAATATGATAATTTCACCAAATTAAGGATATTAAACAAGATATAAATCTTTATAATACTATAAATTTTTGGAATTTAGTTAGAAGAAAATCCTAAAATTATTGATATATAAAAAAAAACCTATTTTTTTTTATTGTTCATTGAATGAAAAAAAGTGAAAGTAAAAAAATATATAATTAAATGATCTCATCATCATTTATAGGTCATCCCATATCTTTATAGCTTCTATTTCAGCTTTTTTAGTTTTAAATGACTTTAATTCCAAAAGTGATTTATGAAAATCACTAAATGTTTCCGTATAATCTTTAGTAAAATAGTTCATTTGTGGACTCCAATCCATTTCAGATATATATTTCAATCTGCCATCAAATGTCTTCTTCCAGGGAGATCTATATTGATGTTTTTTATAATATCCATAATCTAGAAGAAGTGCACCACCATAACCTAAAATTCTTCTACAATGCTTATCGATATTATTTTTAATCTCACCAACTAAAATAGAATACGGTGTAATTTCTTCATCATTAGAAGTATTCAGTAATATTCTATGTTTCCATGTTTCATCATCATTAAACTCGTTTTCAACGATTCCAGCTATTTTAGTTGATAAATCTTGATATTTAGATTTTAGTTCTTTTAATTTTCCTTTATCCATATTTATTGTAATATGGGGTTCTGATTTTACACCATCGGTGATTAATTTTTTTATCCAATCTTTAGAAAAAATTTTTGTCGCATCAATGAATTCGTCAATAAAATGTTCCATGGTTTTTCTTTCGATTTTAATTCTATCTTCTAAACTATCAATTTTTTTATCTAACTCTTTGATTTCCATATAAAACCCCTCTAAACTTCTAAAGTTTCTTAAATAAATTTATTATTTTTCTTAAATTAAATGGTAATTGAAATAAATTAGATTCAATCTAAATGGCTAACTTAACCTACTGTTAGGGATTTATTTATTTCATTAAATTGTAACTGATCACCCAAAAAAGGTAATTTATAGAAGGATATTTATCCATTCTATAAGATAATTATCCTCCTGAATATCCTATTCCCGAGGTTGGATTATAGGTATTATTAGTTCCTGTGAAATTATACTCTACATTATTCACTATGGCTTGTCCCTCTGGACTCTGGGTGAAGTCTATGAAGTCTTTAACATTACCTGTAGGTGTACCTTTAACTAAGAATAATAAATTTCTAGTCAATGGATAACTATCATTTTGAACGCTCTTTTGTGTAAGAGTGATGTTGTTCACTGTTAGTAATTTTACTTGATTATTTAGATAATCATGAGCTACGTATCCGATAGCACCGGGAGTTACAGCAACCATTTGTAACATTCCGTAGTTAAATGTTGATATTTGAACGTTAGGACCATAAGTTTCATGAGCCATAACAAATGTTTCGAAATCAGCTCGAGTTCCAGATCCCGCTTCACGCGTCACAGGTGTAATTGTCGAATCATTTCCACCCACTTGATTCCAATTAGTGATGGTACCATTATAAATACCATTCAACTGATCTAGGGAAACACCATTTACGGGATTTTGTTGATTCACAATTATGGAAATACCATCCATTCCAATAATATACTGTGATAAACCCTCAGCTTCTGAGCTGGTTAAATTCCTGGATGAAGCTCCAATATCCACCTGTCCAGAACGCACATCGTTTATTCCCACACCGGAATCACCCCCACTTACAGTTATTTTCACGCCTGGATGATTACTCATATAAGCAGTAGCCAATGCCTGTGCTACGGGAACTACAGAAGTTGACCCAGTAATAGTAATAGTATTCGAATTTTCAAAATCGCTATATATCAGGTAACCAGCGATGGCAACTATTACTATAGCAACTATTACAATTGAATATTTGATTTTCACATCCATATTTCATCACCTCAATTCTGCTTGTATAGTTTCTTTAGGTTCTTCTGAACCTGATTTTTCTGAATCTCCATAACCTTTAAAGAATCTTGACAAGTATTTTCCAGCGTATTTATCTAAATCTAATGCAGATATGAGAAGCAACACGCTTAAAATGGCCCCAAATAGGAATATTCTTTCAAATCCCGTCATGAAACTTGCTGCTTGGCTCCCGGTTAAAGTAAGTTTACCGCTAAATGCAGTTTGGGCTATGGCGGTAGCTATTATTAGCCCAGCGAAAGCATTACCAAAAACTGATCCTAAGTTTTTGGTGAGGGTCATTGTAGCGGAAACTTGTGTTTTGAAGGTTAAGGGAATAACTGAAAGTAGCATTTTATTGTTGGGGGATTGGTAGAAACCATACCCGAATCCAAGAATAACAAAAGCTACTAGAATGAGATACCATTGAGCAGTAGTTCCGAAAGTGTATATTATAATAGTAGCCACTATACAAGACACTGCAGCGGTAATAGCTAATGGTCTTACACCTATTCTATCTGCTAGCCCACCTGCAAGGAGAGATACTATCATGGCTGAGAACCATACAACACTTATAAGTTCTCCAGATACATTAACCGGGACACCTATTACTTTCTGCAGATAAAAGGGCAGAATGAATAAGGCCATGTATAATATGATGTAATTCAAGAGCAATCCGGTTATATATGCGGAGAAGGTGAGGCTTCGGAATACTTTAAATTTGAATAAGGGTTCTTCCTGCTTTGTTTCCACCCAGAGAAACAATCCTCCGAAAATTAGAGCTAATACTATTAGTGCAATATCTTCAGCACTGAAACCGAATTTCTGTGCTACTATTAACACATAAGTTAGTGTAAATAGGCCAGCTGCTTGTAATATGGCTCCTTTATAATCTAAGATTTTGCCTATTATATTAGTACTGCTAGCGTCAGGATCTTTTTTTATATATTCGTCTCTTGTATTTATAAGTTCGAAGTCGTTGTCAGCTTCTGGTTTTTGAGCTGTGAATAAGTATATTATTACACTAGCTAAACCGAAGGGTATCACTGCTAAGAAAATGGCTTGCCAGCCAATATACGCGGCAATGTAACCACCCACAAGCGGTCCGACGGCATAACCTCCAGCCAACGCTATAAGTAAGAATCCCAGAGCAAATCCCAGTCTTTCGTTGGGAAATGTCCTATCCAGAATAGCGTAATAAACCGATGCCATGAAACCTGCAGCAATACCTTGAACAGCCCTAATTACAATTAGCTGAGTAGGCGATGTCGAGTAGAAACATAACAACGATGCAGTAACCCATATCAATGTTCCGGTTATGAAAAAGTATTTACGACTCCATAACCCGCCAATTCTACCTAAGAATAATACAGAAATGGTCAGGGTTAATAGATAAATATTCGAGATCCAAGTAGCGGTAATTACATCAGTATGGTAGTATTCAACTATAGTTGGTAAGACAATGTTACTCATACCAATGTAGAAGTTGAACATAAAGTTTACCAAGCATATGGCGATTAAAATGAACCATATCTGGCGTGGATTTTTTGTAGTGATTAAAGGTTTGAATAAATTATTCACATTCATATCGTCACATCCATATTATCACACCTCTCTTTGCATTATTTTTACAAACTTTTTATTTTACTCACAGCTATGAATATGATTAAAATAGTAAATAAAATTTATCTTTAAGTGAACTATAAATCACTTTTAGTGATAATTAATAAGACTTTATAGGAAATAATCTTAAAAAAGTATTAAAAAAAAGATAGATAAGTTTTAGACTTTTCAAGTTTAGTGAGCCATGAGGGGGTCATTTTAATGGTTTTCAAATAATAAAAGGAGTCATTATTATTTTGGCTTGCCTACTTAATCATAAACACATATTATGGTAACATTTTACAGACTATTTCACCCTATTTATTAATATAATTGAGCACAAAGTGACCTATAAAATTAAAATTTAATATAAATTCAAATAATTAATTTCATTCAAAAAGTAAATACTAATCATGATAATATTATCTTTAATTTTACTGAATTTAGAAAGAAATAACTCTTAAAAAAGCATGAAGAGACTAAAAAGCGAAAATAAATCTACAAGTATTTTCCAAAAGGCAAATTTGACATACTCAAGCAATTGAGCTCTCAGCACATAGAAAAAGAGTTCATGATGAAACTGCCTGATGAAATTGATTTTAAAGATTTTCAAAGTTATATAAGAGAAGTCATCAAAAAAAATGCTTGAATCACATAAGAGAAATGCAAAACTAATAAATGCTGTTATAGTCGCGGCATTGAGCGAAGATAATATACTTGAAGACATTAAAAATGGTCAAAACAGAAGATTATATAATTATTTCAGAATTTTTCAGCAGATTTACTGGAGTTGATATTACATCTAAAGATTATGAAAAAGTATTTAAGGAATGGTCGCTAACCATAAAAAACCTTATTTTTTACAATAATATATTTTCAACCATTTTTAATAATGATGAATAACTTCTAGACATGCTAGTCGACATTTCATTGAAGATATGGGCATATAAATCATTATCATAATTACTCTTAATATGATTACACTTCAACAAATTATCTTGTAATAATCTCTAATTAATAAAAAAAAAGATTTTTTTTTATAGAATTTCATTTAAATTAACTTAAATTTGAAATTATTAATTATTTATCATTTATTCATATTTAAAAATATCTATATCTAAAAAACCGGGAGGACCACATCTATGAAAACTGGCGTAATTTTTAGTGATTTTAGCGTTATCACTTAAATCATCTTCAGTTAAAAATTTTACATAAACAAAATACACCTTATATTCTATATCAATATAATCACTTGTGCCAAGATATTTTTTTAAATCTTCAGCACTATTCAAGAGATCAATCTTTCGACTGGGTGTAAGTTCACCGTAATCATAAGCATAATTGAAATTATCACGTATAGAAATCCAAAGCTGGTTTTCAACTTCACGCAAAGTTTCTTCATCAACGAACACTTTAAATATCCCTCCATTTTATTAAAAGTATCAATTTAATTTACTCTTTTTAGGTTATATTATTGAATTCATACACTAAGTAATCTTCAAAGTTAGAAAAACAGTTTAATATTATTATATTTACTTTTTTTCATTAAAATCATTTATAATTCTTGATATTTCACATAGGATGATTCTTTATAATAAAAATGAGCTAAATACTTGCAAGAGAATAAGTCCATTTAGAGTATCAAACCTAATAATAATTAATATTATGTTTTTTTATCTCTTTAATTCAGTTATTTTTATCTTTGATATACAAAATAATAATATAATTTGGGTAAACAAATTATTTAAAATGTATTTATAGAATTTGATAAAAATATTAGTTAATTAATAGAAAATAGATATAATATAAATGAATATTTTTTCATTAAAATAGAGCAGAGGTCATTTTTGTATGAAAGTAAATGGTAATACAGTTTTAATTACAGGTGGTGCAACAGGTATCGGGTTAGCACTAGCTGAATCTTTTTTGAAATTGGGAAACGAAGTTATAATCTGTGGGCGTAGAGAAAAAAGGCTACTTGAGGCACAAAAAAATCATCCTAACTTATATATAAAAAATTGTGACGTTTCAAGTGAAGAAGGTAGGAAATCCCTTTTTATATGGGTTACAGAAAATTTCAATAATCTAAATATTCTTATAAACAATGCAGGCATTCAAAGAGCGATTGATTTTAAAGATGGTATAAAAGGTTTAGAAGGTGAAAATGAGATAAAAATAAATTTAGAAGCCCTTGTTTATTTATCTGCACTTTTTATTCCATTTTTAGAATCAAAGCAAGAATCAGCCATAATTAATATTTCCTCTGGGCTGGCTATCACGCCTCTTGCTGTATTTCCAATTTATTGTGCCACTAAAGCAGGTGTTCATACTTTTACTCAGTGTCTCAGGTATCAATTATCTAAAACGAGTATAAAAGTTTTTGAAGTTTTACCGCCTATAGTTGAAACAGAATTAAATATGGAATATAGGGAGAAAAGAGGAACAGGAAATAAGGGTATTAAAGCGGATAAATGTGCTGCCGCTATCATTAAAGGATTAGCTAATGATGATTTTGAAATAGTAAACCCTGCTTTAGAAAATTTAAAAACAGCTACTCTAGCAGATTTAAATAAGTTATTTGGAAAGATGAATGGGCAATGGTAATGTATTAAAAATAATTGATCTTATTTAAGAATATTAAACAAGTGGGGGAATTTTTTCATGATTTTAGTCACTTCAGCTTATGGTAATAATGGCAGAAGACTAATCCCCAGATTAGCAGCCAAAGGAATAGAGGTTCGTGCACTAAATTTATCTGATAAAACAGAAGAACTCAAAGAATTGGGTGCTGAAGAGGTGATTGTGGGAAATGCTCTTGATCCAGTAACTTTAAATAAAGCTATGGTTGATGTAGAATCGGTTTTCCATGTTGGTCCATCATTTCATCCTCAAGAAGCTGAAATGGGTATCGCAGCCATTAATGCTGCCTCTGCCGCAGGAGTCGAGCACTTGTCTATGATTCAGTTTTACACCCGCAAATTAGCGCCCTATTGCAGCATAGGATGAAACTTATCGTTGAAGAACATTTAATCAATTCCGATTTAAATTATACTATTCTGCAACCAATGCACTACATGCAAAATATAAATATTTCAAATGTATACCGTGAAGGCTTATTTATTCAAGCATCCACACTAGAAACACGCTTATCCTTTGTGGATATGGATGATAAAATAGAAGTGGCGGTTAAAGTGCTTACTGAAGAGGATCATTATGGGGCTACATATGAACTTTGCTGTGCGGATTATTTACAGAAATCATGACTAAAGTATTTGGAAAAAAAATAAAACCATTTCTTGTACCTAAAAAATTAATTATTTCAAGATTTCAAAAAGCATATCCTGATTATGGAGACTATCCTGCCCAGGGATTCAACGCCCTATTTGATTATTATAGTAAATATGGATTTTTCGGCAACCAGAATGTTCTAAAATGGCTTTTAGGTCGAAATCCCACCACATTAGAAGAGTACATTAAGAAAGAATTCGATAAAATCTCAAAAATAAGATAAAGTTTTATTTTTTTTTTATGATCATATTTGTTATTTTTATTTAACTCTTATCTGAATATTGAAAATTAAATAAAAAAGAAATCTCATTTTTTTTTTATATTAGTTCTTTTTATGAATAAATGTTTTTATTCATTTGATTATAAATTATACATTTTATAACAATGGTTAGCTGAATATGATTCTTAATTATGTGGAGGCTAGTTTGAACACTAGTTAACAGGTTTAAATAAATTAAAAACAAAAATCACATTACAACTAAATCTTTTTTTTTAATTAAAATATTCACAAATCCTTTAATCTAGGCAATTTAAACTAAAGATATCCATATAAAAGAAAAGTTCTTATTTATGTGAATATTGGAATAAGAATTGCTAAAATTATCAGATATATGGCGAATATGGGTACACCAATTAGTATATTTTGCTTATCACTTCTTTTCATTTTTATCTCCTCACAACAAATATTGGTAATATGCCATAATATTAGACATACCTCTTTAATATACTATTTTTTTTTATAAGAACATTTATATTTATTTACAATTTAAATAATTCTTATTTAAATTTATTTATTTTCAACTTAACATATCAGCATGTTCTCTTCAGATAATAACTTATTAAAATATGTTTCAACATTGGCTTATAGTTTCAAAGAATTCGAAAATATATTTCTCTCCCTGGATGAAAATTATATCAAAATAAAAAAAACTATTTTTGAAAAAAAAGATTAATATTAAGTCACATATCTGAAAGTTATCCAGTTTTTCCACATTTTTGTATTATTAGTGAACTTCAAATTATTGAAATAATTTAAGATGGATAAATAACCACCAAAAAAACGTGGATTAGAATTATCGACTTCAATCTTATCTTTTATTCTATTAATGAAATAAAAAAGTTGTTCCTTTTGATCAGGAGTTAGTTCATTGTTTTTTAGCACAGAACTCCAACAATTATCTATAAAATTATCTATCGTATTTGTAAAATCATCAGCACTTAAATTATCAAATATCCCATCATACTCCATTTTATAACATCTCCTAGAAAAAGTAAGCATCCCTTTGGTTATTGAACCAATTCTAAATTTCATTAAAAGAAATATTTGATTTAAAAGAAATATAAAGAGAGATTAATTTTCATTCAATATCAATCTCATATCAACACTTAATGCTCCTTCCCCTTCTCCAAAAACCATCAATGGGTTGATTTCGAATTCATTGATTTCTGGGAAGTCTGTAACGAGTTGTGAAACTCTTAATATTATTTGAGCAATTGATTCAACATCTCTTGCTTTACTTCCTCTTGTTCCTTCCAGTA
This sequence comes from Methanobacterium sp., assembly GCA_015661405.1. Taxonomy (GTDB): domain Archaea; phylum Methanobacteriota; class Methanobacteria; order Methanobacteriales; family Methanobacteriaceae; genus Methanobacterium_A. The sequence continues at coordinate 2,293 of JACWMK010000033.1, read as the reverse complement.
ATTCATAAGTTTTTATTCCAGTTATCAATTTCTTTGCTTCAATTTCATTTACAGGCGCAATTGCAAATTTAACGTCTTTTAATATTTCAACGTAAATACCACCAAGACCGAACATTAGCATGGAACCGAAAGTAGGGTCTTTAACCATACCTATAATCACTTCTGTACCATCAGATAACATTTTCTGTAATTGCACACCTTCAATATGTGCTTTAGGTTCTTTTTTAGGTATGTTTTCCATCATATCTTCATAAGCTGCTTTAACTTCTGCTGCGTTATTCAAGTTAAGTTTTATTCCGCCAACATCAGATTTATGGGAAATTTGTGGTGAAACTATTTTCATAACCAATGGATATCCAATTTCATCAGCAGATTCCATAGTCTCTTCAACAGTTGAAGTAATTGCAGTACCAACTGTTGGAATTCCATATGCTTTAAGTATATCAAATGATTCAAGACCCAGTGTATAAACACCTTTTTTCTTTGCATCCTCAATTATACGTTTAACAATACTTTTATTAACTTCTAATTTAGGAGGTTTAGGGTATTCTTGATTTTTAATAATGCAATAATCGTATAATGCTTTCATACTTTTAACAGCTGCTTTAGGATACAAATAATTAGGAACATTTTTACTAGCAAGAACTCTTTCTGCTTCATCACAACGAGTTCCTCCAAAGAAACTACATAAAACTGGCTTATCGGATGTATTTGCATGTTCGATTGCAACATTAGCAATTCCTTCCGGATCAGTGACAGACTGAGGCGTTACTAAATAGATAACTCCATCAACATTAGGATCCTTTAAAACTATATACAAAGCAACAGTATATCTATATGGACTTGCATCACCCAATACATCAACAGGATTTTCTACACTAGCGGTTTCAGGTAATACTTCTTTTAAACGTTCTTTGGTATCATCAGTAAGTTCCGCCATTTCAAGACCAACTTCTATTGCAGCATCAGTGGTTAAAATACCAGGTCCACCTGCATTTGTGATTATAGCTATTTTATTCCCTTTTGGAAGTGGGAATAATGATAAAGCTCTACTATAATCCATCATTTCTTCCAGATAAGTTGCGCGTAAAACCCCACATTGGGAGAATGCAGCATCATATGCAGAATCCAAACCAGCAATGGTTCCAGTATGGGAGGAAACCGCTGCAGATCCTTTAGAAGTTCTTCCAGCTTTTATAAGAACAATAGGTTTTTTCTTGGAAGCTTTTCTGCAGATGTCTATAAAACCAGGGCCATCAACAATTCCTTCAAGATATGAAGTTATAACTTCGGTATTATCATTATTCATGAAGTTTTCCATACAATCGCTTTCATTAATTCCTGCTTTATTTCCGAGACTGACTATTCTGGAAAATCCCATATTTCTTTTATCAGCATAATCAAGAATAGCTGACATTATGGCTCCGGATTGGGTCATGAAAGCTATGTTACCTTTATGAGCGATATGTGCAGCAAAAGATGCATTCATATCATTGTAAGTGTTCATTATTCCCAAACAGTTAGGACCTACTAAGTTAATCTCATAATTTTTGCATATTTCAACTAATTGATTTTCTAATTCAGCACCTTTCTCATTAACCTCTTTGAATCCTGCTGAAATTACTACAAGATTTTTTATTCCAATTTCACCACATTCTTCTACAGTAGCTGGAACTAAGTGTGCGGGTATTGCTATAACTGCAAGATCTACAGGGCCATGTTCCCTTATAGAAGCATAAGCTGGAATTCCATGTATTTTACCACCTTTAGGATTAACAGGGATAATTTCTCCTTTATAATAATTCAAAAGAGATATCATTAAATCATATCCGATTTTACCTTTAGTCTCTGATGCACCTATTACTGCAATTGATTTTGCATTGAACATATCCACCATTCTATCACCTATTATCTTAATTACTTCACATTTAGAGTTTTTTAGATTAATATAAAAATCAGTATAAATTACTATATTTCTCATATTAAATACTATAAATAAGTATCCAGTATGACGATCACTGTGATAGATTCTAATGAAAACAAGATTAAAATATTAAATTTTTTTTAGAATAGGTTACTTAATTTATTGTATATTAATGGGGATGTAAATTATGAAAAAAATTTAAATTCGATGAGAATTCTTTTCAGCTATTAAATTTTGATTATTTTATGAGATTTTCGATTTACTATTTGATCTTTGATCATTTAAATTTTTTAGAAATTTGGAATTCGTGTTTTAATCTGTTTAAATTGTTATAGGCAAATATTTATATAGTATTATGTTTATAGGGGT
>JACWMK010000092.1 GCA_015661405.1 Methanobacterium sp. | reverse complement strand
TCCCTATACTATTAATACTATATAAATTTATTCCATTTACCATTCTAACCAAATATAAACAATATAAAAACACCCAAAAGAATAAAAAACAAAAAATTATAAAGGTTTATAGAAATTCTCTATAAATAGAAATTTTCTTTTTTAGGAGTAATAAAAAATGACGGTTGTAATAAAAAAAAGAGGTACTGAAGAAGCGTTTGATCAGGATAAAATTAAGAAATCCATTCAAAAGGCTGCTATAGATGCTGGTTATTCATTAAATGAAAAAGAAGATTTAATTAATGAAATCACTGATCATGTAACTGAGAAAGTAAAAGAAGAAAAAGAAGTGAAATCAGATGTAATCTGTGAAGCTGTTTTGAATGAAATGTTAGCATCTTCACCTGAAATAGTTGAAGCTTGGAGAAAATTCGATAGAAGATATAAATTTTAAATTTTTTTTTTTGAAACATAATTTTAACTAATTGTAAATATTTTTTTCTAATTATTAGCAAATTTGTTTGATTTAATTTTTAATATGAAGAATGATTTAGAGAATACCATTATCCACCATACATATCTTATATTTACTATTTTGATAAACCACTGTGAAATAAGGTGGAGTTTTAATTTGATTATTCAAAACAATATATTCCACTTTATCTCGGATTATATCTGATTTATTGAAGTTTCCATTAATATAACTTCCTATATTCAGTTCATTAATCCTACCATTATCATAACCTCCTGTGGCTACTGGCTGTCCCGATATTGCAATGATGGTGGGGTCTAATAAGTAACTTGAAGATACAACAACTCCTTGCTTATCCCCATGAACTTTAAACCAGTTGCCAATGTCAACTTCTGATGAAGAAACTAAGGGTTTAGTTTCTGACATGTAAAACGTTGCAGATAAAATAGCCCCCGCCATGGTAATTAATAATAAACCATAGAATAATTTTTTATTGAAATGTATTCTAACATAATTTAAACCCAAGCCAGCTATGATTGCTACGGGAAAAACCGCAAAGGTTAAAATTCTCTCACTCAATACAGAAATTCCTAATAAATAAACATTAGCTAGTGCCAAAAGTGATAATAACCAGGCTAAAATTAGTATATCCTGGGTATTCCTTCTTTTTAAAATTAAAAATCCACCGATGGGTGTTAAAATTAATGATATAACTCCAAAGATTGGTATATATTTCCATAATGGTACTGCAACGGTACTGGGGCTGCGGAAAACATATCCATATTTCAAAAGTAATGGAAGCCACCATATTGATGCTACGAGTAGGCTAAACCCTAAAAATATCCAAAAATGATTCAAATTAATTTTTCTTCTTGATATAAGAAGTATTACACTGAAAATAGTTATAATAATTATTAAATTTAACATTGAAAGGGTGTGGTCTAATAATATAATTCCGGCCAAAACGCCAGAAACAGCTGCATAACGGTAATTATTGGTTTCAACAGATAAATAGTAAAAATAAATGGAAAAGGGAAATATTATGAGTCCCATGTTCTCGGCTATAGGCAGTATGAATTGATTAATCAAAGAGGTTGACATTGCCAAAAATCCAGCGAAAAAAGCCACATATATATCATAAAGCTTGTAAGTAACATATGTGAAAGATAAAAAGATTAAAAAGCCAAAAATAGGTTGTAATCCTCGTGCTATAGTTAAAAGATTTATATTGGATAAAAAACCTAAAACTGCTAACAAATAATGAAATAATGGAGGATAATAAATTGGTCTTCCATAAGGGGCGTAGGTTAATGGATCCCAGTAAGTAAATCCCTGTGTCATGTAAAGATGGGCCATGTGGATATGATAATAGATATCCAAACTTAAGGGATAACCATATTTTAAAGTAGGGATTAAAGCTACTAAAAATACTACAATTGCAGGTAAAGACCATAAAAAAATAGGCTGGATTTTCCTTATATTAGGTAGATTCATTTATAAAAACTCACAGCATTTAATATAACATTAAAGATATTTAAAACTATAAATAATGTTTTTCATTAGTTATAGAACTATATCACTGATTTAAAAAGAAATTTTTAAATAAATTATTTAGGTTTATTTTTGGGCTAAAAAAAAGATAATGAAATCGTAAATCCTAAAAATTATGTAGGTGTGGTATAATTGAATTTTACAGATATTGAATTTTTAGATGTATTGTCCAAGAAGGATCTTCTAATTATATTGAAAGATGAAGCTTCTAATATTCACATTTCAGATATTATGAATGCATCTGTTTTCCTTTTTAATGAGGGTAAATTTGTTCAGAAGGGGTATCGGGAGAAATATCTTGAATCTTACATTAAAGGTTTTATTTTAAGAGTGAATGAAATAAGAGAAAATAAGAATCACTATGAAGGATTTGTGGATATTGAAGAGCTTAAGAATTCATTAAAACTTTTAAATGAACAAGAGAAATTGATTTTAAAGCAGCGATCAGTTGAAAGTCGGTTCTTTAAGATATATAAAATTATATCCATTTACACCACGTTTGTGATGGGTGAACCTATACATCCTGTAGGAACACCTTTTCCAGGTGGATTTGAGGTTAAATATGAAGATAATACTTATATATGTCCTGTGAAGGATAAACAGAAGGATAATCCCAATGCAGTATGTGGATTCTGCATTGCAGAGCAAGATAAATCTGTATAAAGGTTTCAAAACTTTTTAACAATTTTATAAGCAATTTTAAAAAAATTATTTTGAACCTTTAATAAATAGTACTTAGATTTTAGATTTAGAAGTTGTGAAAATATAAAAAAACTAAAAAATTACTAAAAATTTATTTGTCTTAAACTGTCATATAATTAAATATTAGGTGAATTTTAAAAATTTTGTAAAAAGTGGTTCTGATAATGGTTAGCCCGGAAATGAAACTTAAAAAGTATAAAGAAGAGCAAGATAAATTAGTTGAAGAATCTAAGGATAAAACAATATTTGATGAAGAGTTATCATATCCTGATAAAAGATTTGTACTTGAAAAAGTGCCTAGGGATTCTAAATTCTGGAAATCATATGAGGATTATTTAGACCAAATCGCTGAGTATTATGCTACTAAATTACCTAATGAATTTGTAACTTTCCAAATAGTGATTGAGGAATATCATATAGAATTAAAGGATCAAAATCAGAATGATAATTCTGTTGAAGAGTCTGTAGAAATTGATTTAACTCTTTTTCCCTTAGAAGTAAATGATATTCAGAGAATCACGGCATTAGTTAATAGAAAAAAGGAGTAAAAATAATTTATTTAAAATTTTAATATTTATTTATTCCTTTAATTAAAACAAATTGAATTTTTTTTTAATTAACCAAAAAAATTTAATTTTTTGATTATTTAAATGTACCATTAAAAGTTATGTTGTTGGAAATAGCAATATTTTGAAAGTAACTGATTATTGTTGAGATATAAGTGAATAGTAAGTTAGTTAGATATGATGTTGTTGAAGTTGGTGAATCATCTGTGAGGTTAGTTGATGGTGCTGGTAAGAATCCATTATACCAGGCATTAGCAGCTGTAGCATTATAAGGTGCTGTTTGATTAGGTTGAGGGAATACTCCACTCCAGTTACCTACAAAAGAGGATGATGCGTTAGTATTATGCCATATAGTTTGACCATTATATATTGTTGACTGAGTTATAGTCAATCCTAAGTTTTCTTGATTTGCAATTCCAAAATTACTAGCTCCATTTAGAAATTTATCTACAATATCTATTACTGGTTTGCCTTGATAATAATCTACGTAATTTGTGGCGTAATAATTCGCCCCGGCTCCTGTAAACATTTGTGAAAAATCGTATATGGTTTCTATGGGATTTGAAACTTGATTAGTATCAACCCATCCACTGGAGAAACAGGCTCCAAATAATATTACGGGTATATTTTTTTTAAAAGGCGCTTGGAATAAATTACCATAATCACCTTCACGCATTTCATTTCCAATACCCCAAATAAAACCATTATTTCCTACAAGTGCAAATGGGGGTGTTGCTGGTCCTCCATTACCATTATAGTTTCCTTCTAGGTAACCACCATGACCACCATAAATCACAGCATCAGCATTATACATGCCTTTTACTATATTCTCGGTAGTAGCATTTGCACCGTAAAGTTCTAAAACATTATATCCATTAGCTTGTAAAGCCGCGGCGGTGTTAAGAACCACATCATAAGATGAAGGCGTGTCATTATCAGCTATTACTAATATATGAGCTTCAGAAGTAGGTATAGAGTAAGTAAAGATAAGGAAGATGGTTATTATAAATGATGAAGTTAATATTTTATGGTTAATTCTCTGCATTTTTAAACATCTACCTCTTAAAGATCCATTTTATAAAAATATTTTTACATATAATTGTTCTATTAGTTTTCATAATATGAATCGAATTATAATAAAACTATCATTATTTTTAGAATTTATATACAATAATTTTAAAAAAAAGTTTATGTAATTTGAATTTTAAATTAATTTTATTGATTTTTATAGTAATTATAATGTTATCTAATTATTTTTAAAAAAATATTTTGAAAAATGAAAACATATAATATTTTATTGAAAAAGATGAAAGTTCGTTCGCAAATCTAATGTATCTCAAATTTTTTTACCACCAATCATGCATAATAAGAAAAGCTTACAATATAAGTCTGTTTCCTTAAATCCTGCATCATTTAACCAATTTAATTGTATCAGAAATGATTCATGAATATCATCACCTTCTTGTTTAGGAAGATTAATATTGTCTACATTACGTTTTTTCCAGTCTCCAATTTTTTCCATATAACCTTTATATGCACCTTTTAGATCCTCTGAAACTATATTTTTTTGATTTTCAGCATGATAAATCCGATGATAAAGACTTCTTAAGTAAGCATCTTCGTTAATGGTTTTCATTTCATCGATATTGAAAAACCAACCATTTTCTTCTAATATATTATAACATTTCTTATAGAGGTTCTTTTTATTCTTATTTGATAAGTGGTGAATTGCAGACATGGATGTTATTACGTTAGGTTTTTCTTTAATCTGGGATTCCCAATCACCGCAAAAATCAGATTTTATATAAGTTACTCGGTTTTCGTATTCTTTTAATTTCATTTTCGCGAGGTTTGTGAATTCATCTGAATAATCTAGGTAATAGCAAGTTGAATCTGGAAACTCTTTTAACACTTTTTCAATTAGAATACCGCTTCCAGCACCTAAATCTAGTAAAATTATTTTCTCTAACTTTTCGTATTTTAGTATATCTATTAGTGTATTCTGCATAAAGTCATATCCCGGCACGAGTAACTGGCATATCTTATCATAAGAACTGGCCATAGTGTTTGAGTGAAAACGGTCTTTATTTGCCTGTTTCATATTAAAAATCTCCTGTAATTAATAACTTTAATACATAGTTTTATCTAACTAACTATTATATAAAAGTAAGGAAAAATAGGAATAAATAGTTTATAATAAAGGTAAGAATGTAAATATTAATAAATGTTGATTTAATGATTATACGGAATGCTAATATTTCAGATGCATCAGAATTACTTAAACTTCAAAAACTGGCTTATCTAAGTGAGGCGGTAATCTATAATAATTATAGGATTCCTCCCCTTATTCAGACTTTAGAAGATGTTGAGGATAAGTTCGAGGATCATATTTATCTTAAAGTGGTAGATGATGGGAGGATTATTGGTTCAATTAGGGGAAATGTTCTAGATTCCAGGTCTGTTTATATTGGACGGTTGATTGTACATCCTGATTATCAAAATCTAGGTATTGGAGCCAAATTAATTGAAGAGATAGAGGCTAGTTACCCTGGTTTTAATCGTTTTGAACTTGTAACGGGTTATAAGAGTAGGAAAAATATTTATTTTTATCAAAAAATGGGTTATAAAATCTTTAAAAAGGAGTTATGTCCTAGTGGTGTGTATTTATTATATTTAGAGAAAATAATTCTATAAAAAACTATTTTATGATAATTTCTTAGGTATTCTAATGTTTTTCTTTTTTTAGTTATTAATTTCATTAAATTTATATATTACTTATTCCTTATAGTCGAATAATCTACGTCGACTAATCGACAAAAATTTATGAATAAATCAAAAATAGAAAGAATAAGACGATAATAAGCATAAAAAACATCAAATTATCGACATAATACTTTAAAAAATTGGGGTTATTTTAGAACATGTTTGGAAACAGGAAAAAATTAATCGACAAAATGGAAGAACTAGGAAAACTGGGAGGCTTAAGAATCTGGATACTCTACGTCCTCGGTGAAGGCCCGAAAAATGGCG
>JACWMK010000091.1 GCA_015661405.1 Methanobacterium sp. | reverse complement strand
AGACCTCAACCCCATAGAATTCATATGGAAAGCCATAAAAAGAGAATTATCACCAATATTTGTAGAAACAAAAGAACAACTACGTGACAAAATAGAAAAACACTTCAAAAAGTTTTCACAATCAAAAACATACGCGAAAAATTGGATAAAAAAATTCATAATAAAGTAAAAAAAGTTTAGTAATTAACTATAAATGGAATAATTGCATATGAAAATCCCCCTAAATTGTTAATGTAAATAGATTATGCATCATAATTTGTAAAATCAACAATAAATGTTTTATTAATTCTTATAAATATATTTTAAAGTTTTTATTAATCTCTCATTTTCCAGTTTTTAATAAAACTAGAATTATATTTTTGCTGCAAAAAAAATAATTTTCTATAATGATTAATAATCCTAAATAAGATTTATAAGGTAGTTTACATTTAAATTAAATGTTGAAATTATGAAATGAATTAAAGGTTTAAAAATTCATATCAATTATTTTTAATGATTTAATATTACCTAGCGTTTGTAATAATGAATTAAGTTACCTTCACACTTGTAATTATTGAGAAAATACATCATATTCAAATGTTAAACCATAATATATTTAATTTAAAAAAAATTATTATAATTTATAATTAATCATAAAAATAAGATAATCATAAGTAGTAGTAAAATACCTAAAGTTCCATTAAAAGTCATATCTTAAAAAAAAGGATTGGTGAAAGTTTAATGTATATTGTGATAATGGGTGGTGGGAGAGTAGGTTTAAATCTCGCGACATTTCTAATTTCTGACGGACACGATGTAACACTAATTGAACGTGATGATAATTTATGTGGCATTGCAGCTTCTGAATTAGATGCTTTGGTGATATCAGGCAACGGTACCGACATTAAAACATTAGAAGAATCTAATATAAAAGATGCAGATGTTTTCGTAGCGGCTACGGGAAATGATGAAGCCAATCTACTGGCATGTGTATTAGTTAGGGAATATAACGTCCCTAAGATTATTGCTAGAGTGAATGATCCCAATCACAGTGCAGCGTTTAAAAAGATAGGTGTTGACTCAGTAATAAGCCCTGAACTTACGGCAGCAAGTTATCTAGAAAAATTAATTATAAGACCTAAAATTGCTGATTTAGTGGTTTTGGGCAGAGGAGATGCGGAATTATTGGATTTAACTGTAGATCATGAGAAGACCATCGGGAGAAGGGTTGGTGATTTAAGTCCTACTGATGATTTTATAATTGTAGCAATATATGAAAAAGGAAAAATAATAATTCCAAAACCAGATATGATCTTAAATAAGGGTATGAAAGTTTCAGTTTTGGTTAAAACTAAATTTGCCCAGGATATTCTAAAAAGATTCACCAAATTATAGATTTTAATATTAAACTTACTTTTTTTAGGGGATTAATGATTTAAATGCACTCAACATCCAAAATTAAAATGGGAGAAGCACGCTCCATATTGCACTATACGGGCTTTATGTGCATATTTATCGGGTTATTAATGTTAACACCTATTGTAGTGGCTTTAATTTATGGTGAATATAAATATATATTACCTTTTGTTTATTCTTCGCTTATTAGTATAGTATTTGGAGTTATATTGTTTAGGATCTTTAATAAGGAGGAAGAGTTAACGCTGAGAGGCGCGATGATATTTTCCACAGGCATTTGGCTAGTGGCCTGCGCATTTTCAGCACTACCCTTTTATTTCGCCGGTGATCTAACCTACTTAGAAGGATACTTTGAAGCCATGTCCGGTTACACTACCACTGGTTTTAGTATGTACGTTAATTTGAATGCAACAACATATACCATGGATTTCTGGAGAGGATTCATGCAATGGCTGGGAGGAGTAGGAATTATCGTAATGGCTTTAACCATCCTATCATCACCCAACGTTAATATTATGAGATTATATGCTGCGGAAGGAAGAGATGAAAGAATATTACCCAGTATAAGGCACACAACAAGAGCCATATTATATATATATGTACTATACACGATAATTGGTATTATTCTATTCAAACTAGCTGGTATGCCTCTTTTTGACTCAGTATTCTATACATTCTCTGCTTTATCCACCGGTGGTTTTGCCATGCAAAACGCCAGTCTAGCCTTTTATAACAGTATTTGGATTGAAATAGTAGCTATGATCATCATGGTCATCGGAGCCACTAATTTTGCTCTACATTACACTATATTACCAGCTCCATTTGGAAGAGGAAAATGGAAAGAATACTTCAAAGACATAGAAACAAAGGTATCTTGGCCTCTTCTCATTATAGGGACCATTTTAGTGGGTGTATTCTTATATAACACCCCATATTATGGTCATAACTTTTTATTATCACTAAGATTATCGGTTTTCCAGGTTATATCAGCTCTAACTACCACTGGTCTGCAGACATCATCCGGTCCAGAGATAACCAATCAATATGCAGGAATGGGCATTTTCGTCCTTACTGTGCTCATGATTATTGGTGCTGGCTCTTGTTCAACTGGTGGTGGTATAAAGTGGATTAGGATCGGTACATTAGTTAAAGATGTTTGGTGGGAGATTAAATCATATTTACTCCCTCAAAGTGCTAGAATATCTAAAAAAATACATCATATTCAAGATATAACTGTGGATAATGAGATTGCAAGGTTAACTGGACTTTTTGTCTTCATATTTCTATCAGTATACATTGTAAGCGTTATTATAACCCTATTCTATTATCAAAACGTCTCCCAAGTACTTTTTGAGGTGGCATCAGCTATAAGTAATGTAGGACTTACCTCATCCCTTATTACTGCAAGCTCTCCACCAGTCATAAAAGTATTATTCATATTTGACATGTGGATTGGTAGATTAGAAATATGGCCTATACTAATATTCTTAGCCATACTACTCAGAAACACTGTAAGAAGATAATTAATTTCTATCCTTTTTTTTTATTAGGAGAATTATATAGTAAATAATCTAAAAGAGTATCCCAGGATATCTATTTATGAAAAAAATAAAGCAGCACCTTATTTCCTAACATCTATTTATTTAACGGTTTTTACGATTGTACAACCTGGAAATATATTGGGATTTAATCGAAATATTCATAGTTTCTGTACTATTATGGATTTTAATTATTTTGATTTATTCACTTAAAAATTCAACAAATATCAATGCTGCTAATTTGATTAGTTAAATTTATTTTTTTTTAGATTACATAATTTATAAAGCAAAGGTTTATATATTATGAAATACTATGTTATAATAACAATAATTAACTAAAACATTTGGTTGTAAATTTACTATTATTAACATTTAAAATTGATTTTTCTAATAAATAATCAATTTTCGCTTATTCTAATGTTTAATAAACGATTAAAATTAAATTTTACGGTTTTTAAATACTTTTTTAAAATTAAAATAGATATTCTTTTACAAATTATTGATATTTTTAGCAGGATACTTAATCAGATTGATTTATATTAACAAAAAATACAATTAATATTAATTTTAATAGAATATATTAAAAAAATTTAATAACTAAATAAAAAAAGAAACTATGACGACTATAAACATTTCAAAAAAATTAGTGGAAATATCAAAGATAATAGAAAAAAACGGTGAAGGAATTAGTTATATTCATAATGAAGACGATAACTACACTATTGGAACTAAAAAATACAGTGAAAAAATAGTCCAATACTTAAATCAAACAGTTGAAACATGGAAGGGTTGCGAGGCGAGTTTAGCTAACTTAAAGAAAAGGAAAGGAAAGAATAAACAAATAAAAACTAAGAAAATTGGTTATATTTGGAAAATTCCTATATCCAATAATAATTTATGTTCTACAGCTTCTGAAGAGTAAGCTGAAATTACATTTTTGAAAAAAATTTATATTATTAATTCTCTGATTTATTATTAATTTCCATTTGTATTGCATAATAATTCTACAGTAGAAAACAAAATTTATAAAAAAAGTAGGTAAGGTGATATTTTTGATTGAAATTAAAAATTACTCTGAATATAAAGGTTCAGGTGAATATATTGGAAGATTTAATTATTATCATGAACTTAAAGCCTCACCATTAAAAAACCCATTTACAGGACCTATAAACAATAAATCTAAATTGAGATTAATTAAAAAGTTTAGAAAATTTCTAGAATCACTTAAAGAAGAGAGCTTGGAATGGAAGGAAATCAGAAGATTCCAAAACATATATCAAGATAAAGGAGAATTAACACTAGTTTGTTGGTGTGATCCACTCCCATGTCACGGTGAAATAATAAGATCAGCCATATTAGGGGAAATTCAACCCTGTAAATAAAATTATCTAATAATTTATTTTATTAACTTAAAAAACTAGTAAAATCATAAGGTAACTTTTTCCAGCTATAAATATCGATTATTCTGTTATTTGATAAAAAAAAAAATTTTAATTTATTATTCTTATCCTAATTACTATAGTTCTTCCCAAATTAAAATGATGTTAAATTAATAAAATTTAGATATAAACATTTTATTCACTAAATGTTATCTTCAAAATGTAAATTAATTTATTAAAATAATTATTCATCTTTTTTTAATCGTAATAACCATTCCAGTACTTTATCTGCGATATCCTCAGAGATATCTTCAATCAAATCTTTTTTACTCCAAGAACATACTTCTGCTTCATCAATATTCCCAACCACATCTTCCATGCGTTCTTGATCACTATAAGACCCCATTTCAGATTCACAAAAACTAAAAATTTTATCATGGTCTTCAAATATAACAATCCAAGTTTTCGCATCTCTAAGTTCCCAATACCAATAATAATTCTTAACAGTTTCCTCTTCCGGATCTTGATTAAAAGAAGCTTCTTCCTCATAACCAACAATAAGTATCTTATTATCATCTAAATAAATATGTTTCTCCCAAATATCTTTATCTCCAGGTATCTTCTCTAATTCTGTATTTTCAATTTTATCAACAAGTTCTTTTTTCTCAATCATCCACAATTACTCCCCATTTATCCAATATTAACCGGAAAAAAATAATTTTATATTAAAAAAAAAAATCTTAAAAAAAACATAAATAATTTTTTTTATAATGAATCTATACTTCAGATAATGAAGTTTTAAAAGATTTTAAAAAGTTTCTTTCTCACCGCAATCTCTGCACTTCCAATGATTAAATCCACCCCGAGCCTCATAATAATCCCAAATAGTTTCTTTTTTACATCCCGGGCAATAATTACGTTTTGTTTTCTGAGACATTAATTACACCTCTTAATATATAATCTATTTATTATCATTAATTAATTTTTGTTTAAATCATATATTTGACAGACTAAGAACTATACAAAAATATTTTATAATTCAGTTCAAAAAGAAATAGGATTTTAAAAATATTAAATATTTGTATTATATAATATACTAAAAGTTACACTATTCTAAACATTATATACACTTTTATATACTATGGGGCACATATAATATTATTGGAGTTGATAAATATGAAGTTTGGTATCGAATTTGTTCCTAATGAACCTATAAGTAAAATTGTGAAGCTTGTGAAGCTTGCGGAAGATGTGGGATTTGAATATACTTGGATTACAGACCACTACAATAATAAGAATGTGTACGAGACCTTAGCTTTGATTGCTGATGGTACTGAGACTATTAAGATGGGTCCTGGTGTAACTAA
>JACWMK010000032.1 GCA_015661405.1 Methanobacterium sp. | reverse complement strand
CATTAAGAATCCTTCTTCATGAAAAGTATTTACAAGATGGGAATACGTTATAAACTAAGAAAAATGGAAGCCCCTCAAAGAGGCGTTGATTTAGCAGAATCACTACAAGAACTATTAGAAATTCCTAATTTAAAAGAAATACTGCAGCATTGAAATATGAAGGCAATTTTTAACTGTAGGTGACACGTCAGGTTTAGTAGAAATTTTGGAATGTGAAATGTATTATTTTTATTCCTGCATATCAGATCAAGCTCAATACACATGTCCAATTGATTCTCCAAACATGAAAGAATGTTGGTAACAGCTTGCAGAGATAATCCATATTCTTGCAAAGTTAAATTCCAAATGGCTAATATTAGATCAAACTGACGATTATTTAATATCATAAGTTACCTCACGCACCATTTTTAATTTAAGGTGCGATCAAAATGAGATATGGAAAGCTTTTTGTAAGATATAATCTTAGAAACGGTTGGTGGAGTTAAAATCTAGTATCATCCATTCTTCTATTAGGGGCCTTTGAAAATCCATTGTAAACCATATCGATCATAAAATTGTCCATATATTCCAAATGGCATATCATGCAAGTCTTGAAACCGATCTTTTTCTGCTCCATCTTTAAGTTTATCAAAAACCCTTTTCAACTCGTTAAACGTCTCACCAATGACAAATATAGCGTATGTATTACCTTGTTTTGGTTCAAAGTCCGGAGAAGCCATCCAATCAGTCGCTGATATCTCAATAGCACCACTCTTAAGATGAGCATTGATAATCCTATTATACTTCTCTGGTGAAAATTGGGCCTTCATGGGCGTATCGCCAAGCTTAGTAAGAGTTAAATCTCCACCAAGACATTTTTGATAAAAAGTCATTGCTTCAGCGCAATTTCCATCAAACAAAAGAAACGGAGTACAACTCAACATTCTTTAATCACCATCATCTCACCCCACAATCAAGTTGGGTTGTTTTTCCACCGAAGAATATGGCGCCACCTGCTCCTGCAATGTTAGATTTGAAAATGCTTCCGGTGACGTTTAAAGAGCCTAAATTATTACTGTAAATTGCCCCACCAGCTCCTGCACTGTTATTGTTAAATGAGCTGTCTGTTACTTTGAGATTACACTTATTATCACCATTGTTTACAATGGCTCCACCTAAACCGGCAGTGTTATTATTGAATTTAGAGCCCGTTACATTGAAATTAACAGCATTAGAGTAGATGGCACCTCCGATTGCCATAATATTATTATAAATTGGCTTCACTGGTTCTGAATTACTTCCACTTAGGAAACCTACGATTGAGTGGACGACGCTAACCACGCTTTGCAGGTTTTTAAAAGTTTTGCTGAAATCAAAATCTCCACCGCCTACAATTTTATCTCCAAATCCAAGAACTGCATCTGCAACTTTCCAACCATCTAATGGGTTGGCAGTAGTATTTGGACTTGCATAAGTAACTGTTTGTAAAGGTTTTCCATTTTGATCAACCGCGGTTACATTATTATAGTTAAAGGTGCTGTTTAACACATTGAGAGTACCATTGCTATTATAATATATTCCGCCACCATAGATGGCGGTGTTGTTGTTGAAGATACAGTTTATCAAATTAAGAACATTGGCATCGATTTTATAAAAGGCTCCTCCAACACCGCCATATAATTTATCTGGATATCCGTTTTCATCATAATGAAGGGAATATTGAGCCTTATTATTAGTGAAATTGCTTTTTATTACATTAACAATGCCATTATTGGAAGATAAAGCTCCTCCAACGAGAGCGGTATTATTAGTGAAATTACAATTTTCTATGTTCAGATCGCCAGATTGTTGGATTGCACCACCATAGCCACCTGTACCTCCTTCATTTCCGAGAATGCCTGGAGTTCCAAGTTTTCCAGCTTGGTCGCTTATGAAATTGCTGTCGTCTATGGTGAAGTTTTTGGTGCTGCTAACAGCGCCACCGGAGCCGGCGTCACCTGCTCTGCCACCATTAACTTTATTTGTTGAATAACCTCCATCACCTCCATTTCCAGCGATATTACTGGTGAAAGTGCTGTTTGTTAGTGTGAGGTATCCTTTATTATAAATGGCACCACCGTCACCTCCGGGACCGCCACCACCTGCGGTTTCACCATGCCATCCGAGGCCGCCGTCACCTCCATTTCCGGCTGTATTGTTTAAAAAGTTAGTAATTTTTAGATCTAAATTTCCTGTATTGTAAATAGCTCCACCGAAACCGCCAAAACCACCGAGATAACCACTTTCTGAGTAATATCCCCAATGTCCATTACCACCGTTACCTGCTTTGTTATTTGAAAGAGTTGTGTTGGTTAGAGTAAAATTCCCTGTATTGTAAATAGCTCCGCCAGAACCGCCGTTACCACCATACATATTATGTGTGCCGCTGCCTCCGTTTCCAGCTTGATTATCTTCAATTATGGAACCAGTTATGTTGAGTGCTCCGATATTGTAAATGGCACCCCCATTACCACCAATTCCACCGTTACCATGACGTACATTGTTTGAGGCCCCAGTACCGCCGTTTCCAGCTTGGTTATTTTTAATTATGGAATCAATGATTGTGAGGGTTCCTGTATTGTAAATGCCTCCTCCAGAACCGCCAGTACCACCATAACCGCTACCGTCAGCATCACCGCCATTTCCTGCTTTGTTATTTAATATTAGGGTGTTATTTATGGTGAGGGTTCCCATGTTATAAATAGCCCCGCCAGAATCACCGTTTATGCGTGGACTTCCTCCGTCATCCCAACCATTCACTGCTTGCCCGTTGGTAATAATTAACTCTGTTAAAGACACTATCGCAGCCTTAGGGATGATTATACATCTACCATTTCCGCTTCCATTGATTGTGGAATTATCAATGCCTATGAGATTAATGTTTTTATTGATATTCAGGTTTTCATAAAAAGTGCCGCTGTCTAAAATTAGCGTTGCATTAGACGTTGCATCATTTATAGCGGCTTGTATGGTGGTGTAATATTTATTTGTCATGTTATTATATGCGGCCCATCTTTGAAGAGGATTACCACTAACATTATTTGGGCTGTTTCCACTTACGCATTTTAGTTCATCAACCAATATTGCCTCGGTTGTATATTCCTCCACCATTAGTTACTGTTGCCTTGTTGTTGGTGACGTTAGATTTAATTAAAGTAATAAAGTTGTTTATCGGATTGTTAGGGCCTTCGAAGATTCCAGCACCATCTTTAGCAGAATTTTGTGTGATGTTGCATTTTGTAATTGTACAATTAGCTTCATTGTAGATTCCTCCTCCTCCTAAAATTGCTGTGTTGTTGGTGAGGTTGCAGTTATTTAGAGTTGCACTACCTATGTTGAAGATTGCTCCACCAAAATTATTTGTTTTAGAGTTTTGGATTATGGAATTAGTTATTGTAAAAGTACCACCATTACTGATTCCACCTCCTCCAGCTCTTGCGTTGTTGTTTTGGAATGTGGAATTAGTGATTTTGCATATACCGATATTGTAGATTCCTCCTCCATTCCAATTGATTGCTGTATTATTAGTAAAATTACAGTTATTGACTGTGCAAGAACTACCCTGATAATTGTAAATACTGCCACCATCATTTTTTGCAGTGTTATTTAAGAAGTTACAATTGTTTAAAGTGCAATTAGAATCATTAATGAAGATTCCACCACCTCTGGTTGCATTTCCATTTTGTATGGTGAATCCAGTAATAATAACTACACAACCGGGTTGTATTGTTAAAACATTACCAGCTCGCTGACCATCTATAAAAGTAGTATCAGGACCTGATCCGATGAGATTAATGTTTTTGTTGATTAGGAGGTTTTCCTGGTAAGTTCCGGGATCAACAGTGATAGTGTCGCCACTTTGTGCATTGTTTATGGCAGATTGAATTGTAGAGTAGCTTTCCCCAGTCTGATTGTTTCGGGGATCAGGAACATTATTATCCTTTTGATCGGTACTTGAGATTTCCTTTGCAGCAGTATTATTATCCCCTGTAAATGTTGAGTTTACTATATGTGTTGTGTTGTTATCCGCTGCAGCAGACGTGTTTAAAGCAATGCAAACTAAACATAAAAATATAAAAGTGATTATAGACCTTTTTAAAATCTTGTTAAAAAATTTCCCCTTCATTTTTTATCCCCCCATATCGTTAAACATTAATATTTAAATAAAATATTTAATTATAATCAAATATTAACGCTGTAACAATCCATCCTTCCCTGAACTGCAGAAAACCTCATCCAATACTCTTTTTTGGAAACCAGGGTTTATCAGTGATTCTTTTTCGTAAAATTAATTATTTACATGATTTGATAAAAAAACTTTCTATCTAATGATGAGTTTCTCATGTAACACTAAATTCACGGCAGCATATTTACCTTTTCACACTATTCTAGTATTTTAACTTTCTGTGTAGATGAGGTCTTTTCAATCTAATGGATCATCAGCCTAAATGAATGATAATACTTTATAAATAAATTTAAAATATTAGATTTAGATCATCAAATTATAAATTAGACTATTATTAAATTATTTACTAATTCTTTATGGCTTAACGAACATTAAATGTACTCGATGGGAAAATAGTAGAACAATGAAAACCTTAGATTGTTAATATAAGATTGGACTCGCAACCATTAATTATGATTCACTAGAATAATTCACGTAAATAAAAAAGCAATTATAAAAGGAGTATTTAAAATGAAATCAATTTGGAAAAATATTAAACATCAAAACGGATTAATCTTATCTATTATTTTTGCCATCATCCTTACAGTCTATTTAGATTTCACTTATTTAAGATACATGTTCGTGGAACGATTAATCGTTAATGTATTAATATGGGTAGTTTTCATATCTATTTTCTGGATATTGTATATAAACAAACGATTATAAGTAGAGCTACCTTTACAATTCTCTAATTTTTTTTAGTCACTCTTTAAAGAGTACCTTTAATATATGTTGTAAAAAGTTATTCCATTTGATTAAATATGTATAAATTATTTTTTTTATTTTTAACTGCAATTGATTTGCTTATCTGTATCTATCCTCTGAAGGTTGAGAATGGGTCAAGTACGGAGATGACAGTACTTATAAATGAATTTGATAGAATCTACTCTGGCCGTGGATTTGTGTTCATTCATCATTTGGATTGTTAATGTAAAATTTTGCATTTAAATATATGATTAAAATTTTTATATTATTAAAAAAAATTTATTGCTAAATTTTTGGTGTTTTATGGTATGGTTAAGCCGAATGGTTCTTTTTTTAGGTTATGCATAAAGACTTTGACCATAATTTTATTTTCTATAGAGATCGCGTTAACTGAGTCACTTCTCAGTGGAGGTATAAATAAAGCCTGAGTGTTGTCAACCACTAGTATGAAGTGATTATCAATGTCCATTATATTAGCTATCTCTAATTCATCATCATCTATAATGTCTTTTGTGCATTCCAAATTTTTCATTTCAGCTTTATGGATGACTGTTATTGTAACATTCTTTGTGTTATACCCCTGTTCGAGTTCATTTTGTAACTCTTTGTTATCAGATATGATTATTAGCTGGGTTTCTATGCTTTTGTTTAAAACCATTTTTATATAATTGAGATTTTTTTCAGAAGTTACACAGTAAATGGATTCTTTGGCGTTCGTGATCATGTCGCGGATTTTGAACTCAAAGCTAGGATCACCATAAATAAACCATAGAGGCTGGGTTGACTTGTCTACTAAATCATTATTTTCTAAATCATGGAACTGCTTTACAGCATCATTCTTGGCTGCATAGGTTCGTTCTACGAGCATTTCTAAAGCAATGTTTGGAGATATTGCTTGATATGTAATGGGTCTAGGGTTTGTAAGTATTATTAATCCTTTATCCTTCAACATTTTTAGTCGTTCATAAATTTGGGGCTTTGAAATATCGAGGAACTCTAGAAGTTCCTTTATTCCCGCGCTTTTCAATATCACTAATGCTGCATAAACCTTGGCTTCTGACTCGAGAAGTCCGAGAGATGTTAAGGACTTAATCAATGCTGTGGGTAATTCGATCATAGAATCATTCCTTTTTTTAAAAGTTGTTCTAATTTTATTTACTTTAACGAAACCTATTTATAGTTTGGCATATAATATTCTGATTGTTGTAAGATTATTTACAACGTTGAGGATAAAATCTTTAAATTGTTAAACTAACATTATCAGGAAATCATAAGTAGCAAATATCTGCGGAAATACTGTGATTATTCCAATGCCCGTTAATAATTTTGAAAAACTGGAGGTTTATAATTATGAAAATATTAGTGGTTTTTTATTCCAGAACAGGTAAAACCCGCAAAGTTGCTGAAGAATTAAGAAATAGTCTTGATTGTGACATTGAAGAATTAATTGATACAAAGAGCCGTTCAGGTCCTATAGAATATATAAGAGCCGCTAGGGATGCAGGTAAACATAAATTAACTATTTTAGAAAAAATAAAAAATGATCCCGCAAATTATGATCTAATAATTATAGGAACACCAAACTGGGCAGATACAATGGCAATGGCAGTGAGAACTTATATAACTGAGAATTATATGAATTTTAATAATGTGGCATTTTTTGAGACAGCTGGCAGAAACAACTTTGATGGAGCCTTCAGTGATATGAAAGAAATCATAGGATCAGATCCCTTAGCTGTAATGGGCGTTAGGTCAAAAGAAGTGGATAATGGAAGGTATAAGACTAAAGTTGTTGAATTTCTTAAAAAAATTAATTCGTCTTGAAAGATTATTAAGTAGTTAAATTCTATAAAGAAATAATTTGATTTAAAAAAAGGATGTCAATTAGTTCAAAGGGATTAATCCGAACATAACACCAATGCTTTAAGGTATAATCACCACTGTAACTTGATTGTAAATTGCATATTGAAACAATAACAGATACCCGGTAGTCCTTTAATAACTTCTTCATTGAGGTAACATTAGGCAGGGATAATAGATTTTAACTAAATCTAACGTTACAATACCTATAGCCCATCCTACCGGACCAGTACCAACATCAACTGTAGCATCAGCTAAAACCTCTATAATTTCTTCGGTACTCAGTGCACCTAAAACATCATTATTATATTAATCGCTCGATATTAAGGATTTAATCAAGTTTGTGGATAATTCGATCATAGTAATCACTTTTTTTTAAAGTTGTTCTAATTTTATTTACTTTAACAAAACATATTTATAGTTTGTCACATCATATTCCAATGTTGTAAGATTATTTACAACGTTGAGGATAAAAATCTGTAAAATTGTTAAACTACGGTTATTAGGAATCATAAGTAAGCAAATATCTACCTAAATACTGTGATTATTCCAAATAACACGAAAAATAATGATTGAAAATACGAG
Source organism: Methanobacterium sp. (assembly GCA_015661405.1). Classification (GTDB taxonomy): domain Archaea; phylum Methanobacteriota; class Methanobacteria; order Methanobacteriales; family Methanobacteriaceae; genus Methanobacterium_A. The sequence continues at coordinate 35,797 of JACWMK010000032.1, read as the reverse complement.
GTTTATAATTATGAGAATATTAATCTATGGTGCTGGTGTTCAGGGAAGTTATCTTGCACATGTGCTTGTACGTGGAGGTAATGATGTAACAATACTTGCTAGAGGAAAGCGAATTGAGGAATTGAAGAAAGATGGAATTGTTATTCGTCATTATTTCCAACATAAAACTACCGTGGACAAGGTGAATGTAATTTCCAAACTTCTACCAAATGATATCTACGATATCATATTTGTTTTAATGCAGTACCAGCAGTCTAAATCAATATTATCAGTGATATCCGATAATATAAGTAAATATATTGTTTTTGTAGGTAATAATGCAAATGCTCGTGAATTTCAAGATTTTATAAATAAAAATAGTAATGAACAAAAACAGATTGCCTTTGGTTTTCAAACCAATGGTGGACGTTATGTAAACAGCCGTATCGTCAACATTAGGTTGGGTGGAAGTATGGATATTGGTAGTCTGGATGGAAAACTTTCATGGCACCAACTATTAGAAAACGCCTTTAAAAATACCAAATATAAACTTATCTTCAACGAAAATATGGATTCATGGCTTAAGACACATATGATCTTTGTTATGCTTTGGCTTACGTTACTTATGCATGTAATGGTAATTTACGTAAAATAAATAAAAATTTGACCGATCAAATGGTTAAAGCATTGGATGAAGGATACACTGTGTTGGAAACATTAGGTTATAAGATAATACCTGCAACAATTGCAAATTTATTCAAAGGAGGACGTAACAAATTTTTAATGTACATATTTTTAAAGATTTATGCATTAACACCCATTCCAAAACTTTCAGACCCTACAAAGGGGTCATTTCCAGACGAAACAAACGCATTAACTAAAGGGTTTAAAGATTTAAAAAAGAAAGCAAATATTCCAACTCCCAATTGGGATGCACTTGAAAGTCACATTATCTCCAAAAAAAATATTAATAAGTAAAATATTTTCAAGCTTTACTTATTCTTTGGTGGTGGAAGTAACCTTCCCCAATCCTTTATGGCTTTGAACACAGGAATAAATGCCTTACCGTGTTCAGTTAGTGAATATTCTACCCTAATAATATTTTTTTTTTGACTTCAACTAGTTTGAATTATGGACTTTACTTGCCACTTATAATATCAAACTTTCATATCAAAAATACATATCAATTAATTGATATGAACAGTATATTTACATTGCGGTGAGTATACATATTTTTCAAATTAGTCTTCAATTAAAAAAAGACTATATGGATTATATTTTTTAATTTAACAATATCATTATTCACTTTAGCAAGTTCATTTTACACACGATTTCGACCGGCGGAAATATATGTTTGGAGGATTTGGAACTATTTCTGCGTTCAAAATCAATCAATTATTAATCGAGTGGGGGTTTTATCTAAGAATTGGCAGTATCCTTTTAGTCGATAAATGTATATTATTTTCGTGCTTTCTTTAAGCCATTGTGACTGTAAATAATCCTGCATGCATGGATCATTTTCAATTTCAGTTCTAGTTAACATAGATATATCTAAATGGATAGATTATAAAAATCGATTTAATTTTTTTTAATAGGATAATAGAATTTATTCTAGTTTTTCACCATTAATCGTCTATCTCTGAAAATATGTCTAATTATTATGCATGATTTTTCTTAGGGTCTTTCGTTGTTAATTCTATTATATTTCAATTTAATTTTTTTTCATCGTTTAATCAAGTTCTTGAATAATTTAAAGAGAGATCTCATATTAAATTTATATGTTCTGTTTCTGCGAAATATCCAAGAAAGGAAGGAGTATTGAATTTAGAAGATCTTGAAAATATTATTAAAAACCGATGCCTTTATATATTAATAAAACATTATTACAATTGTTTGATATCAACTAATTGAAGATTTATTTAAAAATTATTGTTAATAAACACAAAAACTAGTTTATATTCATTACTTGATATCAAATATTTGAGTTATTTCAATTAGTTGATTTGGAGGAATAGAAAATATGGAAAATAATAATGACCAATTTCATGACGAATTTGATGGACAGCATGCACATCATGCACATCATGACCCATTTCATGAGACTATGAGAGAAATGCAAAAATTAGGTGGTTTAAGAATGTGGATAATGCATGTTTTGGATGAAAATGGAGCTACAAATGGTGCTGAAATTATGGAAATAGTGCAGGCCCACACTAATTTAAGCCCAGATGGACCTTATAAAAACTCAGGACCTTTGCCTGGTTCGGTATATCCTATGCTAAAGAAAATGGTGTCTGAAGATCTTATCAACAAAAATTCAAAAGGACAATATAATTTGACAGAAAATGGACGAAAACTAAACTCTAAAATGAGAGGGCGTTTTCAAGGAAATCGTAGCAAACATGATATTCGAAAGGTATGGTCAATAGAAAACATTTTAACTGAAATTGAAAACGATTTATCCTATTTAGATGACATTAAAACAGAGAAACTCAATGCTAAAAAGGAGAGAATAAAAAAGTTGACTGAAAAACTTAATAAAATTAACGAATCATTAGAATAAAAAAAAATCTGCTCCAGGGTTTTAGTTACCTGATTTAATTGATTATTTAATGCAAGTTAGCGGTAGCTATCATCAAGCGGATAAAATATGGAGGAAAATATGACAGAAAACGCTATAGAGATGGAAAACCTCACTAAAAAGTTCGGCGATTTCACAGCAGTAGATAAATTATCATTAAACATAAAGAAAGGTAAGATATTCGGGTTTTTAGGTCCAAATGGCGCCGGAAAAAGTACTACCATTAGGATGCTATGTACGCTATCTAACCCCACTTCCGGTTCTGCCAAAATAGCTGGTTACGATCTTATAAAAGATCCATCAAAAGTCCGAGAGAACATTGGATTGGTTGCAGAAAAGATGATAATGTATGATACACTTACAGCCGCCGAAAATCTACGATTTTTTGGGAAACTCTACAGAATACCCAAGCAAAAGCTTGAAGATAGAATTGACGAGATGCTCGAATTAGTTAACATGCAAGAATGGAAACATACACAGATCGATAAGTTTTCAACCGGAATGAAACAGCGAATAAACGTAATAAGAGCATTATTACCGGAACCAGAAATAATTTTTATGGATGAGCCAACACTTGGACTTGATCCACAGACTACATATTCTATACGAGATATAACCCGAGAAATTAACAGGAGTGGAGTAACGGTCATATTGACAACACATGCCATGATTGAAGCCGAAGTTCTAAGTGATAGAGTTGCAATCATTGATCATGGTAAGATTGCTGCTCTTGATACTCCACAAAACCTGAAGAAGCTAATAGCAGAAAGTGATGTATCTATATTTGGCGCTGAAATTACGAATCTGACACCTAAATTGATTGAGAAGATTAATTCACTTGATGTGGTTGATGCTGTTGCACAACAAGATGATCACAACTTGAAAATAAGTGCCAATGGTACAGAAGCTCTTAACCAGATCATCGATATTATCCGTCACGAAGATGGCAACATTGCATCCATAACTAAAAGCAATGAAACCACACTAGAAGATGTTTTTTTAGCAGTTACAGGTAAGGAAATACGTGATCAAGCAACCGGAAAAGCAGCTTCAACACCACATATGGACGGAGAGGCACCAAAATCGAGGATAAGGTGAAATCATGGATATAATACAAATATTACAAGATAGTTATCATGTTATGATTAAGGACATGATCGAGTTTAAACGTAATAGATTTGAAGTAGCAGGACTTATTGCCTTTCCTTTGATTTTCTTATTACTTTTTGGCTTCATTTTCCCCAGTGGTAACACACATGAAAATGTTCAAATGGGGCTGGTCAACTTGGATCAAGGCGCCGGAAGTAATGAATTCATAACACAAATGGAAACTATGAATAAACAACTGGCAACTACTAAAAATAGCAGTTATATGAGCTTCAATAATTATTCTAGTGTTGATGCAGCTAAAACAGCTATTAATAAAGGAACTATAAATGGTGCATTTGTCATACCTCCGGGATTCTCAAGTAATGTGACGAGTGGACAACCCGGAAATGTTATAGTTATTGTGGATAACAGTAATCCTACAGTTGCCGGGACAATTGAGCAAGTTTCATCAAGCACCATAGGTGGGTTAAATGGAATATCAGCAAACACTAATGTTTTAAAGTTGGGTAGTGAAGCAAATCAGCAAATTAATCCCCAAGCTATAATAGCTCCTTATGTTCAGAATATCGAAACTACTATACCAGGTGAGTCTAACTATTTCAATTTCCTAGCACCAGGACTGATAGTCATGATCGGTATGATGTATATCATGAATGGTGTTCCTGAAACAATCTCTAAAGAAAAGGAAAAGGGAACTTTTGATGGAATGTTGTCTGCACCAATTCACCATATCTCCATTATTCTTGGAAAAACGATGGGATTGACCATAAGAGGAGTAGTCCAATGTTTATTTGTACTAATATTTGCAGTACTACTCTTTGGAGTGACGGTACAAGGAAACCTGCTACTGGTATTTTTCATGATCATTCTAGGTATTTTCAGTTTTATAGGAATAGGAATTATGGCTGTATCCTTGGCTGAAGATCAGGCAACCGCTGCGATGATCATGGACTTTATCATGTTCCCTATGATATTTCTGGCTGGTGTAATATTCCCTGTACAACAGATGCCTTGGTTCATGCAGGATATTTCTAAGGTGATTCCTTTAACCTATGCAGGCGATGCTATGCGTAAAATAATGCTCTTAAATGCAAATGTGGCAGACGTATCCACCGATATAATTATATTGTTGGCTTTCGGTGTTATTACAATGCTTATTGCATTGCCATTGTTCCGTAGAGGAATGAAAGATTAGATGCAGTTTTAAACATCTACTTAAGGATAAATGAGGTGTTGTTAATGGAAAACGAAGGAAGAATCAATATGGAGTTCATAAAAAAAAATAATTTATTAAATTAAGATTAATTTAAAGATTTAGTATTATAAATTTAGGGTTGGTGACACAGTTGAACCCTAAATGGGCGGTTTTACTCAAAGTAGATGAAATATGCTTATTATGACCAGGTCCAGATGCAGGTAAAAAATTAGATTAAAAAAAAAATATTCTAGATTTTATTTTTTTTCTTAATTATAGTTGGTAGTTTGGGTATAGAGCTAAAATTCGTTTATGATTGGGTTGTAATTGTTTTTGGAATGCTTCATTTTTTAGTATATCCATCAGCTCTTGTTTTTCTATCTTTTTTGAAAAATCAAGTTCTTCTGGTTTCTTCATGATTTTAACCCTCGATTTATCTTGCTAAATTTAGTGTTGCAATTGTTAATCAGTCTTTTTTTGAAGATGTTCTTTAACTTTATAGTGGAAAATGATATCTATACAGAATATATTCTATGCTAATGAGGTAATGTTTATCCTCAATGATCATTTTCATCAAATTCAACTGTGTTGATTCAACAATCACTGCGCTTGTTTTTTACATTTCTTAATATTTTCCGTTTTTACTCGATTCTTAAAAAGGATATAGTAATTATTAAGAATATATAGGGTTATTTGGTTGGTGTTTTAGCTTTGTTTTATGATTATTCCTGCTAAAGTGTAGTTATACAGATGAATTTTCTAGACTGGAATTGCATATGTCGGGTGTAATCTACGTAAACCTAGTCCTTGGTCTGATAAATTGACTGTTTTGAGTATTGCTCAGGGAAGAAAGGTGTAAGCTACCAGTGAATCAGAATTAGGGTTAAAAAAAGGTTAAAATTAAAGATTAGTGTTGAACTGGCCTATCCAGGCTCTATTTGGATCTTCTAATAATGCAAGGATTCCAGGCTGGCATTTGTGTGGGCTCAATGTGGATTTAGCTCCTTGAGATTCAGAGTTTTCTTCGAATGCATACCTCGTCGAATCCTCATGCAGGGTCATTGCTTGAAGTACTTCTTGAAGTCTATCTCCATCCAGCCACTGTGGGTTGAGATACGTACCCACCATTTTCTTTCCGCGGAGTGGTTGATTATCTGATAAACCGTTACGTCTCCAAATTCGCCTCCGCCACTGTTTGAGGCGTTTTGAACTGGTTCAAACACAGAGAATCCACTTTCAGTCAGATTGCCATCGGCTTTGTATAGCGGTGCATTCATGGCATCCATGAATGTTTTTTCATCGATATTCGGCACTTTCTCGGAGAGGAGCTTTTTGAATGCGTTTTGGCGCGATTCTGAGTACCAACCCGTTGCGCCTGGGAGAGGGGGGATCCCCCAGCCAGGATAATTGAACTGGTTTGCACGTACGGAAAGCTCTTCTGGCGAAGCCTCTGCCATATAGGTCTCAGGTGACAATTCAAAGTGAATGCCACAGTCCGGCTGGCAGACTCCCATGATGCACGGGTAGTCCGACTTCATCGTGTTAAGGACAATGTTGAGCTCGTCGATGGAACCGTATTCTAAGAGCGTGTTGCGCATGAATGTTGGCAGGGCGAAACGGTTCGAGTAAAGGACTGGTTCGATGGAGCCCAGACCGTTGTTGTACTCGACGTAGAGACCATTGCTGTTGATTATATCATCGAATCCCGAAATCGTGCCAGGTGCCCCAATACCTGCGACGCTCAATTCGCCGCCAACAGGGTTAATCACGACGATAACTCCGTTAACCCCGATCATATCACGCATGAACTCGGGAAAATCCAGGTTCCGGCCCATGTAGGCGGTGCCATCCTTTGTCTTGTTGCCCCATGCTACAAGGGATGAGCAACCTGCCCGTCTCCCCAACAGAACGAGAGGTAGCCAATTGTCCAGAACAACCGCCTCGCTGACACTGATCCCTGATGCCTCAGCGATTCCATGATAGAAATCTTTCAGGGTTTTCGGCGCGGATGTATAAAATGGTGTGCCAATCACCTTCAGAATGCTGTCAAAAGAGAGTTTACCGGAATCCACGAAGATATTCTTCCAAGTGTCGCGTGTGGTCAGGATCTTGTCCTTCTCAAGACTGCCGTATTGATGACCCATCTCCTTGTGAGTGCCGTTCAGCACCACGAGGTCCAGAATTCCTACGTGGAAAAGCTGGGCACCTGCGTATTCACTGACCAGTTTTGCGTTTGAATCGATCGTATCTTTGTCAATTTTTGCTTTCATTTCGTTATCCTCCTTTCTTTATAATATGTTTTCATTTAGTTGTACCTCCTTTTTTTATAGATTTCCTTTCATGATTTGCTATGCATAGAAAAGCACCGATATTTATGTTTTCTTTCAGCCCCACAACTCCTTCAAATCTATGAATCTATTCCGTGAAGGTACTCGGATTAAGGCACTTGAGCCACATCTCGCGGTGCTTCACGTCGGTAACGAATAGCATTCATTGTCAATATATCAATCTATAAGTCTCCATAGCGATCTTTTACAAAATTACACTGTTCTCCTTTAACTATGAATAATCTGTGGCTGAAGGATTATTTCATCTACCATGATAACACTGATTTTTATCATTGTATTCACTTGATTATTAATTATGGTATAGGTAACAGATATAATTTATTGAGAAAGGATGAAAATGATGTATATGACAAATAAGATTATAGGGTCCTAGTTTTTTCATGTTTGCGAGCCTTTGTATCCTTTGGTTTGTGTTGTAGTCTTATGTCATGATGATTGCTGCTAAAAGTGCAGTTATCATTCCATCTCATATTGAACATATTAACAATAGAAGACACTACTACTACGGCTAGGGATCCATCAAAGCAACTACTTATGTTAAAGATCTAAAATCTTTTGGGGAACATCATATTGTTCACTGGGATAAATATTGCACACTACAATTGCAAGCGAGTTAACAGACAATATTAACTATCAGATGAGCTATTTACAGTGAGTTTATTTAGCTAGGGGGAATCTTACGTGGTTCTTCTTTTCTGATTGAAAAGGGTGTATAAAACATTATGAAAATATGATGAAGGTAAATGTTATTCCAAATCATCATTTCATTCAATTCTGCTTCCTTGATTCAACAATCATGTGTGCTTGTTTTTACATTTCTTAATGCGTTTCTTTTCACTCGATTCCTAAAAAGGATATAGTAATTATAAGAAATGTAATACAATAAATAAAGATAAATTTTCCAAATATGATCTCTGATCAGAAATATAATTAGCCGGTGGTGTGTGATGCGAATAATTGGTTTTCGAGATGTCATTGCTAACTTTAATGAATTTTACAGGTGTGAAAAGGACTTGGTGAAATCAGTGAAGGAAAATGCTGACTTTCACTCGTCTGAATCAGATGTAGGAACCTCTACGAATACTAAAACAACTACCGTTAAGGAAAAGAGCGTAATCGGTGAATCTAAAGGGCCGGGGATGATTGTGCTGGCTACTCTGATCTTGGCGGCTGCGGTAGCTAATTTGAATCTTTCGGTGGCTAATGTTGCTTTACCTTCCATCGGCCTTGCTTTTGACGCTTCGCAGGTTCAAATTAATCTGGTGGCGATTGGTTACTCTTTAGGTTTAGCAGCATCCGTGTTATGGTTCGGTGCTGTGGGTGACCGCCATGGTCGTAAGATGATGCTCATCATCGGTACACTGCTAGCCATCCCTGCATCTGTGGTTGCTGGTTTTGCCCCTACTGTGGAGATTCTAATCGGTGCTCGTATCATCGGTGGTTTAGCTGCAGGAATGGCATATCCAACGACTTTAGCACTGATAGCTGCGTTATGGACTGGGCATGCCAAAACAAAGTCTATTGCCCTGTGGTCAGGCATAGGTGCTGCTACTGCTGCACTCGGACCAGTCATCGCTGGTTACCTACTTTTATCTCATGATTGGGGTTCGGTCTTCCTAGTTACATTACCACTGGCCGTGGTAGGTCTCATCATGATTATCAAATTCATTCCCTCTCATATAAACGAAACAAAAGATAGGGTTGATAATCTGGGAGGTATCCTTTCGCTACTGATGTTGGGAGCCTTGATTCTCGCCATTAACATTGCACCACTCGCTAATCAGACCGATCTTCTTCTTGGATTAGTAATCGTTACTGTGGCTGCAGGATTATTGTTTATCATCCGCCAACGCCGAGCTAAGAGCCCACTCTATGACCTTAAAGTGGCAACGCGTCGAACGTTCTTGATAGCAGCTGTTGCAGGGATAATTGTTTTTGGTTCGCTTATGGGTGCGATGTATATTGGCCAGCAGTTTTTACAAAACGTCCTCGCCTATTCAACCCTGGATTCCGGGCTTGCAATTATACCAGCGGCACTTTTATTGGTAATAGTAGCTCCATTTTCCGCTAGGCTTGTACGTTCACATGGTTCTAGATTTACACTTTTAGTTGGTTACTTATTTTGTTTATTAGGATTCTTAACCATGTTCTTTCTATGGCACGAGGGTATCCCTTACTGGAAGGTGGGATTGGCTTATGGTTTAGTGGGGATTGGAGTGGGATTCGCCGGCACTCCTGCCTCAAACTCCCTGACCGGTTCGGTTCCAGTTAAACGAGTAGGAATGGCCTCGGGAACTGCAGACCTGCAGCGTGATTTAGGTGGTGCTATCATGACCTCCATCTTCGGGGTTCTGTTAACCGCGGGATATGCCAGAGCATTCTCTGCACAAATCGCTGGGGTGCCCAGTAATGTTCAGCAACAAATATCTAGCAATGTCACGGCGGAGCTCTTGAAATCATTTAGCAGCGCTGCTGAAGTTGCTAAACAGCATCCGCAATATTCAACTCAGATCATAACCGCTGCTAAATCTTCCTTCTTAACAGGTGATCATCTGGCTTACCTTGCCGGAATTATCGCAATTTTAATTGGAACAGCCATCGTATTCTTTATGTATCCTAAGAAGGAAGAAGAGATGAATTTGCTTGCAGAGTACCATGATCAGGATAAGTAACCCTGTCGTATTTTTTAATAAAACGATCTGAATGGATAAAATTTTTTTTATTTAAATAAAAGTTCTAAATTAGTTATTTTTAATTTTACATTGAAATACACATATTTTGATATAATTATTTTGTGCACCGTATTAGTTAGAAAAGCCGTAAAAATATGGAACCAGAGTTATTTTTAGTAAAATTTTTATCTCATTTTTCTTTTGTTTCAAATAGTGTTATTGAGCTATCTAAACCGTCCATGCTGGATTCTATTATATCTATGGCTGATTCTAATTCATCATCTTTATATTTTTGATCAATTCTTAATCTTTGAATGATGAATCCTATAATTGATAATATAGCCATGAATATTAAGGCATAGAATAATAGAGTTAAAATAAATTGGTTGAATGTTAAATTATTTAATGTGGCGGCTGATAGAATGAATATTACTAAGAATGCAAAGCTAAATAGGGTGGCTATGATTAATAATAATTTTTGGTCATCGCTTCTATCCTTGAATGATGAATAAGCTGCTATGGATAAGGATGATCCGGCTAAGCTTAGAACTAGGAATTCTGGTATTAAAGCTGTAATATCCATTTTTTTATAATATATTTTTTTTTAGTTAATGTAACATTCTTGTTTCATTACTTCATATTTAGTTAAGGGGTGAGCGTATTCCAGCATTTCATTAAATGTGCGGTTTTTCAATGAATAAATGAGTTTTATTGAAAATCATAAAATGTTTTAGTGGTCTTTTAGGTAGGATCAAGTATTCCACACTTTTATATTTATCCAGTAGAGTATAAATTTCCATTCTATCCTCACAGAATACTTTAGGACCGCTGATTATTGTTATTGAATTAAATTTATGATTTGCTGCATGTTTAACTATCTCTTGTGTGCCTTCACTGAATTCTCCTACTATTACTTTGAGTTCTAATTCACCGATAATTTTTCCTTTAATTTTCTGATTTTTTAATTTTTCAATGAGATTAAATCTCCACACTCTTTTTTTATATCTTTCTGTACTATGGAATAGAACTATTTCTTTCCCATATTGATCATCATAGTGGGGATTATGCCTATAAATTAATTTAATTATGAAAATTACTGTTAATGTTGATAAACTCAATAATATTAGGATTAATGTATAATCAAATTGCATTTTAATTAAATTCCATCAATGGTTTTTTTTAATATTCGTTTTATAATTGAATTTATTGTAATATTATTTTTTTCTTTTTGATTAATACATTTCATCTTATATAACTTTTAGATTTTATAATTAAATAAAATTTTCTATTCATTATTAAAAACAAGTTAATGGAGGTTAAAATTATATTAACAGTCTTTAAATGAACTTTAAGCGAATTTACAAATCAACAAATACATTAAATAAGCATTACATGAACTCAGTATATTCGTTATAGATAATACGCTTAAATAAAATAAAATTTAATTTTGTGCCAATAAAATTATATAGTTCGTTATACCAAATTAGAATTATGGTACTACAATTGGAACAATTTAATTTAGAGAATATTACCACACAAAAAAATGTTATAAGAATATTGAAGTTATTGATTTTTAGACCTAATCTTTACTGGGGCCTCACAGAATTATCTTTGACGCTTTTAATTTCCAAGTCAAATATTTTACGAATTATGGATTATTTAAGTAATTATAATTTAGTATTAGAGCAAAAGTCTGGACATAAGGTTTATTATCAGATATCTCCGAATTTTAAAAATCCAATAGATTTTCTATCCCTTAAACTTGAAAATGATGCCAGCATATGCAATTTATTCGGCAGCATTGCATTTATGAGTCTCCTTAAGCTCATATAAACATGAATAAGTTTTTTATTTTAAATCAAGTATAATTTCAAATTAATTTCACTAAATCTACTTTTTTTTATATGAATCATGGAATAAATTAGCTCATCCGGGTTAGGAGTTTTAATGTTTAGATTAAAAAATTTATTTTAGTAAAATTAATAATATTTAAAAAAGATATATCAGAATCAAATTTTAATTGAATTTTATTCTCTCAATATTTAAATGGATTGTGAACCTCATGAAAAATATGATTGATCCCAGTTGAATTACTTTTTATTGAACGAAACCCTGGGAATTTGAAGAAGTTATTTAAAGTGTTTAATGAATCTAAGCTTTCTAATCATATCCGTTTCGCAGGCAATGCAGATCAAGCATTGAAAATGATATTCCAATATGGTGAGTATAGTAAAGTACCCGGCCAGATCTAATAATATTTGATATTCATAGTTATCGTAAAAAGATGGGAGTAGGAGTTTTAACAGAGGTTTTAGCTAACATTGCCAAGGCAGAGAATATAAAATGTATACCTACCGTTATTTTAACCTCATTAGAGGAAAAAGAGGAGGAACTTGAAATACAAAACTGCCCTAATTTATTAATAAATAAACCAGATAAATCGGAAGATTACCAGAATATAGTGAAATCTATAGAAAAATCTGGTTGAAACATAAAAATGATAAAATATCCTAAAATGCTTTCTATATTTAAAATAAATAAATATAATTCTTAAATTAACAATTACTTTATAATATTCTATTTTTTTTTATAATCCCCAATGAAATAATTGCATAACAACTATGGGCAACGCCTTAATCACCTGAATAAGATGACTACAAAAAAGAAGTTAGTGAAAGCTACAAAAAGAGGAGTTACCTATAAGTGTGATTCAGGTAGTATTGCTCGGAAGGAATTAGGTACTAATGGTGAGGTTAGAGATACTTTTATAGGTATTTTTGAACGTTTAGGTAGTAAAAATGGATGGTTTGGTCAAAGAACCGTTTTATTAAAAGATATTAAAAATAAAGAGGGTGAAGTTATAACTGATCATCTTTGGTTTAATTTAACTAAAGGTTTTCAGAAGTTACATATGAGAAATGGGGATATTATTCAGTTTGATGCACGAGTGAAAGCTTATGTTAAAGGATATAATAAAATTGACAAGAAAATTGATTATAAATTATCGTATCCAACGAAACTAAAAAAATTATAAAATTTTTTAGATTAATGAATATATAAAAAAAATTATAATTATAAGAAAATCTATTTATTTCAAGTTTTATTTTAACATAAAAAAAAATATGTTTAAGGATGAGTCATCTTCCGGGGATCCATTACTTTGTCAAATTCTTCTTCTGAAATATACTCTAATTCCAATGCAGCCTCTTTAAGTGTTAAATCATGTTCAAGGGCGTAATGTGCTACTTCAGCTGATTTATCATAACCTATAATAGGACTAAGCGCAGTTACCAACATTAATGATTGCTCTAAAAAATTGTTAATTTGCTTCATGTTAGGCCTGGTATCTTTAACTAGGAATAAATTGAAGTTATGGCATCCATCAGTTAATATACGGATTGATTGCATTATATTATGGATTATTAATGGTTTATAAACATTCATCTCTAAATATCCTCCACCACCACCCATGGTAACTGCCAAGTCATTAGCAATCACCTGCAAGGTAATCATGGTTAATGCTTCACATTGAGTAGGATTAACTTTCCCAGGCATGATAGATGAACCGGGTTCATTTTCTGGGATATCAAGTTCATGGATACCACAGCGAGGACCGCAACTCAAGATACGAATATCATTAGCGATTTTAAACAGAGAAGTGGCTAATGTTTTTAATGTGCCACTAAGCATAACTAATGCATCATGAGCTCCTTGAACTGTGAATTTGTTAGGTGCAGTTATAAATGGTAAACCTGTTTGATTAGCTATTTCTTTAGCTACTTCCCTATCAAATCCCGGTGCAGTATTAATTCCAGTTCCAACTGCTGTACCACCCAACGATAAACAATATACATCCTTTAAAGCATCATTTAATCGTTCTAAATTATCATCTAACATTCCCACGTAACCTGAAAATTCCTGTCCTAAGGTTATTGGAGTTGCATCCTGCATATGTGTCCTACCAATTTTAACTATATCCTTCCATTCTTCTGATTTAGTCTTCAAGGAACCACTTAAACTTTTAATGGATGGTTTTAATTGTTCTTCTACACCTTTTGCAGCGGCTATATACATAGCTGATGGAAAATTGTCATTAGAGGATTGAGACATATTTACATGGTCATTAGGATGCACTGGAGTTTTACTACCTAATGGATTACCCGTCAACTGACAGCAGCGATTAGAAATGACTTCATTAATATTCATATTGAATTGGGTGCCACTTCCAGTCATCCACACATACAAGGGGAACTGATTATTATGCATTCCATTTAAAATTTCTTCACAAACCTGCACTATTAATTCTTGTTGTTCAATTTCTAGTTTTCCATCAATGTAGTTGATAGTGGCAGCTGCTTTTTTTAAAATTGCATATGATTCAATCATCTCCTTAGGGATTAATTCATCACCAATGCTGAAATATTCTAATGAACGCTGTGTTTGAGCTCCCCATAATTTATCTTTTGGTACTTGGATTTCACCCATACTATCTGTTTCTATACGAAAATCATCCATCATTATCAATAACACCTCTTAATAGAAAAATTTTTTAATGTAAAACTAAACTTTGTCTAATTTTAATATGATGAATATCTTAGAAATAAATTTAGCTATTTTAATTAAAAAGAAATGTTGTAAACAAAAAAAAATGCGTCATTTAAAAAAAAAAGTGAATTTAAAATAAGTAATAGATTAAGGTATTTTTTTTTATTTGAAGTAATTGTAAACATTCTGGTTTCTTTCTGGTGCTTTTGGATTTTCTTTGACTTTGTAACCTAATGCTACACCGAAGTAAACTTCATAGTCTTCTGGAATCTCGAATTTTTTTAGGTTTTCAGGTTTAGTAAAGGAAAATCTGGCAAAGCCAATCCAGCATGAGGCAATATCCATGCTTTCCGCTGCAATCAACATGTTCTCCACTGCAGCTGCACAGTCAACCAAGGGATTAGTGGAGTCTTTTTTACCAGATACTATCACTGCAGTGGGTGCACCGTAAAAGATGTGGAAGTCTTCCTTTGAACCTACTTGTGAGATCCATTCTATCTCACTTTCCCTCATTACCGTTTTGGCAGTATCGTTGATCTCATTTATCAGATCCTTATTCTGAATTATAGCAAAGTGCCATGGCTGGTCATTATGCGCTGTTGGCGCATATATAGCTGCTTCAAGAATGTTTTGAAGTTCATCATCTTTAATCTGCTCATGAAGATACTGCCTTACGCTCCTTCTATTCTTTATGATTTCCATGGTTTGATTCATTTTTTTTTATCCCACCAGTTTTTATTCAAATAAATTGTAAATATTCTAACTAAAACCCGCCAATTTTATTTCTGAATAAATTTTTATGGATTGAAATGATAATGCATCTAAAAATTTTTTCTCCAGATATGAACTGGAAATTAAATCGTCAATGGATTATCCTTCATACATTTTTATTTTACTAAATTTTATTCTTCTATATCAAATTCTTTTGGTTTTAAACCGTTACTTGAATCTGTTTTAAGTATTTCATCTCCATGTACATATTTTGCTCCTCGAAGAGCTGATAGTAATGCGGCTATTGCTGATAATAATGCCCCTATATAAAATGACGTTTTTAATGATGGTAAAAACGCGTTTGCAAGGGTATCGGGGAACCATGTAGTACCGGTTAAAGTGTTAAATGTTGAATGTGGTATCATAGCTACCAGTGGTGCAGGTAAAGCAGATAATACCGCATTAACCGGATTAGATCCTAGGAATGCGGAAAATAAAGCTGCAGTCGGTGGGAGATTACTTAGAATAGGGGCTAATTGTGATGCACCGATATTAGCCAGTGAAGTGGTCATTGCTTCTGGGAATCTTTGAGTTATTCCTATTATCACTATGGTGAAGAATATCGCCATACTGGCTGTAAAGGAAGTGTTCATTATCGTGTACATCATACCCGAGGCTACACCCCTATCTTCTGGTGGTACTGAATTCATTATGGAAGCACTGTTAGGTGAACCGAACATTCCTCCCCCAATACCCATCAGGAATAAGGCTAAAGCAAATTCAATGAAAGTGAAATTATATGGGAGTGCCGCTAACACTAAGAATGCTATTGTTACAATAATCATTCCACCGGTGGCTATCCAGCGTGGCCCATACTTATCTGATAATACACCTGAAATGGGTCCCATTATTATTATCCCGGCTGTAAGTGGTAACATATAAATTCCCGCCCAGAATGGAGTGGAACTGTAACTGTAACCATGTAATGGTAGCCATATGCCCTGTAATAGTAATATGAGCATGAACATCATACCACCACGGCCTAACGCACCTAATAAGCCTGCTATATTAGCGTATGCAAAACTTTTATTTTTAAATAAATCTAACCGGAACATAGGGGATTCAACCCGGTTTTCAATAATTAGGAACAGAATCAGTGAGATTAATCCCAGTATCATGGAGGTTATAACCCATGGGTTGCTCCATCCCATGGCGTTGCTGCCGTAGGGTAGTAATCCATAGGTTACACCTACTAGTAGGAGGGTGATGCCTAATAGGAATGTAAGGTTTCCCCAAATATCAATTTTAGTTTTCTCAGCTTTGATGGATAGTTCTTTTAGTTTATAATAGGACCATATGGTTCCTATGAGTCCGAATGGTACACTGACTAGGAATATGTACCTCCAATCAAATATTGCTAGTATACCTCCTAGTATTAATCCTAAGAACATTCCAGACATTACTGCTACCATATTTATACCTAATGCTTTTCCTCGTTCATTAGATGGGAAAGCATCAGTAAGTATAGCTGCACTATTCGCCATTAAAAGTGCACTGCCTACTGCTTGTATTATCCTGAAAATTATTATTTCTAATGCACCTGCATCACCTGTGGATGGTGTTAAGAATAATAATACTGAAGCAAAACTAAATATCATGAATCCTAAACGGAACATTTTTACTCTTCCGTACATATCGGAAATCCGTCCGAAACTTAACAGTAATGTAGCGGTAACTAATCCGTAACCCATTAATATCCATAATAGATATTGGAATGAATTTAATGGATTAATATGAATACCGTTGAAGAGAGCGGGAAGAGCGATAATAACTATACTCATATTTATACTTCCCATTAAAGAGGCTATGAGAACGTTTGACATAGCTGTCCATTTATACTCCAAAGTATTCACCACCCATTTTTTCATTATTAACTATGAAATTATTTTGACTCATTATTTTTTCACCATATTAAAAATTATTACTAAATAAAAATTCATTATTATAAATGTTATAATAATTATTAAATTTAACTAAAAAATCTGAATATATTATTTAATTATTTTAAATTTTTTTTATGGTATCACCATGATGGGGACACCGGCTTCTCTTATTACTCTTTCTGTTACACTACCTAATGTAAATCTATCCAGAGCACTATGTCTACCAGAAGCTCCCATAACCACTAAATCAACTTTTTCTTCCGCAATAGTGCTAAGAATCTCAATATAAGCTTTACCTTCCTTAATTAACGAGTTAATATGAACATTTTTACATTTACCTTTGCACTGATTCTCTTTTAGCACATTATCAAAGTCTTTAATTAACTTTTTTCCTTCCTCTCTCACTTCAATATAATAATTTTCATCAGGAGTAGGTAAAGTGGCAATTGGTAAAACCGGTAGTCTAGGATAATAAGGCTCCACAACAAATAAAATCGTAATATCACCATTACTACTATCAGCAATATCTATAGCATGCTCAGCGGCTCGCTTAGAATTCTCAGACCCATCAATGGGTAATAAAATTTTCTTATACATAAATAACTTATCCTTTTTAATCCTCTTTATCTAAATCTTCCAATACTTTAAGAGCAAAATCTCTCATCATATCTGCTTTCATAATCTTAACTACCTTCTTATTATCTCCAAACACTACTAAACTATCTCCCGGTTTAATATCATATTCATCCCTAGCTTTTTTAGGAATAACAATTTGTCCCCGCTCACCAACCTTAACAGAGCCATAAAAACATTTACCTTTACTATCAGTCATTTAAATCAAAACCTCACCAATTTCATATTATTCATCTTTTCATGTTTATATGATAAAACATATTTAAACTTTATCAATACTTCTTCATATTATTTAAATTTTGAATTTTAATTATTATTATATCTATAATGATATGATGCCACAAAATTGACCTTGAGGATTAATTAACCATTCCAAGTTCCGATAACTCATTTCATGAATTAATAATTAAAGTGTTAGTCAAAGATTCTTAGGGGAGGATTAAAATCCATAAGAATCATTAAGTTTGAAAATTGATTATAAGAAATATTTTTACTTTGTATGTTTTTTTATTGTGAAAGAACAGTGATTATCACCCATAGCGTAACATTTTATTTCATTTACACTAACTTCATTGTTGAAATGTGCTGAAAAAACAGCGTTTAATATGCCTGAATCGAAGGCACAGGCTGGTCTTCCTAGTATAGGTAAGCTTTGACATTCAAAACAATCGTAAACATCAATGGTAAGGGGTTCAAGTTTTTTAACATTAACTTGCCCTAGGTTGTGGCTTTCCCAGAACAATGCAATATTCTCGGCCAACTTGTTTATATCAGGATCCTTAACTTTTTTGTAAAGAGTTTTTCCAACTTTAACACCTGCTTCATAAAGTATAGGGTCAATATCTATCCCTTGGCTTATTAAAGAAACACGTATAGTATGGAATATTAGTCTAAAAAATTTGTACGGATCTCCCTCGCCTTCAACGTAGCTGGAGACATATTCATCAATATTTTCGGTTACAACCTTTTTACCTGATAATTTGCCTATATACTCTGATTTAATAAAGAATATCTTTTTACGTGCATCTAAAGGGTCTGTCTTTGAACCAATTATACCTTCATTTACCATTCTTCTAAGATGCACTGATACCGTTGATTTTGCTTTTCCTGAAAGTTCTACTAACTGATCAAAACTGAGTTCACCCTTTCTAAGCATTGATAATATTTTTACCCTTACGGGACTGTTAATAGCATAAATACCATTTGATGTGGAGAATAACTCTATATGCATATCTTTAAAAGGTTCTCTTTTATCCATTTTTAACCACTTTAGTAACATCTCCTAAAAATTCTGTAATTGGTGATATGTTTTTCATTTAAATATATTATGATAACCGTAACATATATGAACTATTGTTCGTAAATAATAGAACATTCGTTTATGAACGAACAAATATTAGATTCATCAAACGAAAACTAAAAAAATGTGGAGGAAAAGATTTATGCCTGAAAAATTGGATATGTTTTGTTATCAATGTTCCCAGACAGCAATGGAAACCGGATGTACTGTTAAAGGAGTCTGCGGCAAAGAAGCTACAGTTGCTAGACTTCAAGACAACCTACTATTTTCAATGAAGGGAATATCTGCCTATTTATATCATTCAAGAGAATTAGGATACACTGACCCTGAAGTTGATGAATTCCTTGAAAAAGGATTTTACTCAACACTCACTAATGTGAATTTTGACCCTGGAGAGTTTGTTAAACTAGCAACAGAATCTGGAATGATGAATATTAAGGCAATGCAGCTACTAAAAAAAGCTCATATAGAAACTTATGGCGAACCAACACCTACTGAAGTTAAAGTAGGCTCAGTCAGAGGTAAGGGAATTATTGCAACGGGACACAGCCTCAAAGCTCTTGAAGAATTATTAAAACAAACTGAAGGAACTGGAATTAATGTGTACACTCATTCTGAGCTTTTACCGGCTCATGGATACCCGGAATTAAAGAAATATAAACATTTAGTTGGACAAATAGGCGGGCCATGGTTTGATCAGAAGCAAACATTTGCAAAATATTCTGCTGCAATTGTGGGTACATCGAACTGTGTATTACCACCTACTGATGAATATAAAGAAAGAATGTTCACTGTGGGAGTTGCACAGTTACAGGGAGTCAAACATATAGAAGAATTTGATTTCTCTCCAGTCATTGAAATGGCAAAAACACTCCCGGATCTTGAAGAAGAATCAATAGATACTATTCTTACAACAGGATTCGGAGCTTCAACCATACTTTCATTAGCCGGGAAAATTAAAGAACTGGTGGAAGCTGGTAAAATTAAGCATTTCTTTGTTGTTGGGGGATGTGACTCACCGAAACCACAAGCAACCTACTATACAGAGTTCGTGAAGAATCTACCTGATGATACAATTGTACTGACTTTAGCATGTGGGAAGTATAGGTTCAATGAAATGAAATTAGGTGATATAGAAGGAGTGCCTAGATTAATAGATCTTGGACAATGTAACGATGCAATAGTTGGAATAGATGTTGTTTTAGCATTATCAGAACTCTTTGAAATGGGAATAAACGACCTACCATTAACATTTGTTTTAAGTTGGATGGAGCAAAAGGCAGCTGCTATACTCTGGAGCCTCCTAGCACTAAACATTAAGAACATGTACCTGGGACCTATAATACCAGGCTGGGTAAATGAAGATATACTTAAGGTTTTAGTCGAAAATTATGGTTTAACACCAATAGGGGATCCTAAAGAAGATATAAAGAAAATGTTAAGTTAAAAAAAAAATGGAAAAAAATTTTATTTTTTATTTTTTTTTAACCATTTCATTATTGGATATTATAAAATATAATATTTCGAAACAATTTAAGCATAATGTATGAATAAGTAGAAGTTTGGATTCACTAATAGTCCTAACAATGAATGAGTCTGTACACTTTAATGAGGTACTAAATGCTGTTCTAAATTTTTATTGTAATTATTTATAATCTTCATATTTTTTGAATTCACCAATTAAAATCTAAGAGCCCCCCCCATAGAGAACTGCGTTAGGGTTTAAATAGAAAAATAATCCCACATAACTAATAATGTGTATTATTTAATTTAATTTGTTTTTAATTGCCTCGCATCCGCCTAAACCATCTATTTTCTGTTTTAATCTATCCCAAAAACCAAAACTATCTAATTCTTTTAAGGATATGTGGTTTCTGAATATTTCATTGTACACTCTCCCATTTTCAGGGGTTTTATTCTTAATTAAGTCATCACAGTATATTTTTAAGAGTTCTTTAGGGAGGTATTCAATCGCCAGTTCAAGAGCGTGCCTCCCCACATTATAGCAAATTGTTTCATCTGGTAAATCTTTATTAAACCATTGATCAAATTTTTGTTGATCAATAATCAGGTCTAAAGGTGGGAATTTAGGTGTAGTGGTTTTGTATAATTTATTATAGGGATCATCTCCATGTGAGAGGTAAAATTCGTGTGAATCACTGTAAACAAAATGTGGTAAAGCGTGATTACACTGCTCTTCTAAAACTACTGGAATATTAATTGTTCTTAATACTGTATGTAGAAATCCTGTTGTACCCCAGCAACCCGCTGTATAATGTTGGAATCCTTGATTAGGATGTTTTGTTCCAGAGATTATTCTTTCAACTGGTGGGTATCCTTCGTACTGCCAGTGATTTTGATAGTTTTCAGGCGTGTTTCCATCTTTAAAATGATATAAATTATCCCGACACCATCCTAATAGATATCCAATAGTACCCCAGCGGGTTATACTAATTAATTTTTCTTCATCTAGAAAATCATAGATTCGGACTGGATCTCCGATTGTTACTGAGCCATGATTGAATAATGATTCATGTCTTCTAAATATGGAGTAAACTTTTCGTGATTTAGAGTATTCAAAAAGAGTATGACTATCCAGTAATAGTTTTAATTGTTTTTCATTATATTTTAAAAGCGACCATTGAACTAATCTATCTAATTCTACTCTTAAACAATGGGCAATGTAATTTATGTAATATTTCCATGCATCTTCAGGTTGTAGATCAGTTGATAATACTTCTCCATCATCATCCAAGGTGATAGTACAGGTTGGAGCTTCATCCAGATCTGAGTGAATGTCTAGGAGTTGACTCCAAAAAGTGGTGGATAATTCTATTTTATTTGATTGTAACCAGTTATTATATGATTTAGGATTCTTTGAATCATCATTCCATATTATTGACTTTGCTAATTTAGAATTTTCATTTATAAAGTTGTCAAATAATTCGAATAGGGATTGTTTATTCTGTTCGATAAAAGTTTCTAAATTCTTTTTAGTTAAATAATCGCTTTCAATAAGGAATTTTCCTAATTTTTTACCATACGGCTTTTTTAATGGTGAAAGAGATTTGTATTGTTCTTTGGATATTAAATCATTTTCTAAGAGCTTATTAATTAGTTCAGGAATCAAAATGAGCTAACTCCATTATAAATTTTTTACAATAATTTCTTATCTTATATATTTGAATCATAAATTATATAAATTATGCTGTATAATAGTTTATTAGGATAAAATAGGTTGATATGAGTTTATTTGTAGATTTAATGAAGTTTTTGGTTAAATTAAAAAAACTAGGAAAGATGTCAATTTAGAACTAAATAGCGAGGGATAATTTATGATAGATCTTCTAAAAAAACTTGCCAATGCTCCAGGAGTTTCTGGTTTTGAGAATAACGTGAGAAATTTGATCATAGAAGAGTTAAAAGATTATGTTGATGATATTGAAGTTGATAATCTTGGTAACTTGATTATAAGAAAGAATGGTGCATCTGACAGTAAAAAGGTGATGTTAGCTGCGCATATGGATGAAATTGGACTTATGATAAGATACATTGACAAAAGGGGATTCATTAAGTTTTCAAAGATTGGTGGAATAAATGATCAAACCCTTTTAAATCAGAATGTAATCATTCACACCACAAATGGAAAGATTCCTGGAGTTATAGGTTCCAAACCTCCTCATTTAATGAAAGAAGAGGAACGGAAAAAAGTCGTTAAATATGAGGATATGTTTATTGACATTGGGGTTAGTAATAAGGAAGAAGCTGAAAAATTAGTGAATATTGGCGATCCAATAACCATTAAACAGGAGTTCAGCCAGCTTCAAAATAATATGTTTACTGGTAAATCATTGGATGATAGAGTGGGTTGTTGTATTATTATAGAGGTTTTGAAGAGGGTTGAAAGTAATGCCACTATCTTTGGGGTGGGAACTGTCCAGGAGGAAGTGGGGCTTAAAGGCGCTAGAACATCTGCATTTAAAATAAACCCGGATATGGCTATAGCATTAGATGTTGGATTATCCGGGGATCATCCCGGAATAAAGGAAGGAGAAGCACCGGCTAGTGCAGGTAAAGGGCCTATAATAATTTTATCTGATGCCAGTGGTGATGGAATAATAACTCACCCTATGGTTAAAGAATTATTAATTTCAACAGCCGAATCAGAAGAAATACCTTATCAACTTGCAGTTACTGAAGGAGGTACAACTGATGCCACTGCAATTCATCTCACTAGGGAAGGTATACCATCAGGAGTTTTATCACCAGCAGTGAGGTATATGCATTCGCCAGTAGAAGTTGTAAATCTTGATGATATTGAAAACACTGTTAAACTTATAGTTGCTGCACTGAAAAAAGTTTAAAATTTGATTTGAAATAAAATAGTAAAGGATTAAAAGTTTAAAAAAAAAATTTTAATTTTTTTTTATTAGATATATCCGGGATAATGTTCTGTTGACTTATGTTTCAGAAATTTTTCAAGTTCATTATCGAAACGGCCTTTAATCTCATTAAAAATGAATTCATATACGGTTTGAAGGTCTGCTGGTTTTGAAGGATTAATATTAAATTCTTGCTGTTGTTTAATAAATTTGATAATAAAATTTTTATTCTCTTTGATGGCTAAGTCAAATATATAGGTTGTCGCAGGATTTTTAATGCCTTCCATATACAAGTTAATCCCCATACCATAATGCCAGAAAGTATCATCTTCTAAGAATAGAGCATCTCGGGGATGAGCCTCTTGAGGTAGTTTAGCTACGTTTGATTGAGGTATATTACTTACTAGATAATACTGTATATCATCAGTATTACATTCTAAATAATCTGCAAGTCCTTCACCTATTTTTGTAGCGAAATCAATGCATTTCCATCGATAGTTATTAAACTCTTTTCCTGCATTTGTATAAATCTTGCAAAGTTCTTCGAATTTAGTCATTTTTTTATTCACCAAAGAATTTTTCTTTAAATGTATTTTCAAGATTACAATGTTCTAAGTAATATTTTTAATAAAATTTTTTTCATCTTTATATATGTCTTGAAAAAGATTTATAAATTCTGGTCGTTTTAAAAGTGATAGAAATGAAAGTTTTTAATTTAATTAAAAGAAATATAACGGTTTATTCCATGAAATAAATTCAATATTTAAATTAAATATGTGTAGAACGAGAACAACTATCATTTAAGGAGGATTCTATTTTTCCATTTTAAAGTATCAATCATTTCGGTGCCCAATTGTCTAACTGATGCTCCGTATAATCTTTTACATTTACGGAATGAATAACCTCCCTAAAAGTTTGATTAAATCTACTAAATACTTCGGTTTATATTCTAAAATTTTAATTTTCAATTTATCAAAGCTTTCTTTATGAATATAATAACTAAAAAAAAATTTTCGATGGAAAAAAAAAGATGTTTAAAAAAAGGATTTAAAATTGTGAATATTTTTTAGTATTTATATTAAAGGAATTGTTGTATTTAGTTATTTAAATGAGGATTATTTTAATAATAAATAATTTATTTAACTATTTCATTGATTTAAAAATCTACTTTACTTAACATGAATTTTTCGAATTCATCAACTTCCATGGGTTGGGGGATAGTGAATTCCTGATTACTGTAAATGGTTTCAGCTAATTCTTTGTATCGATTTGCTTGTTCGGATTCTGGATATTTCTCTATAACTGTTTTAGCTTCTATTTCACTTCTCTGGACTAATTCACTTCGTGGTATGATTCCAATAATTTTACTATCCACTCTATGAGCAAATGTATTTACGATTTTTAATTCATTTTCGATTCCACGGCAATTACAGATTACTCCGCCTAAACGGCTTTTAAGTTTTTGTATTCCTTTGCAAATGTTATTAGCCGCGTATAAAGCCATGTATTCTCCGGATGTTACAATGTAAACTTCATCAGCATAATTTTCCCTTAATGGAACTGCGAATCCACCACATACTACATCACCTAGTACATCGTAGATGATCACGTCTAATTCATCATTGAATGCACCTATTTTTTCAAGATAATTCATGGCTACGATTACGCCTCGTCCAGCGCATCCCACTCCGGGTTTTGGTCCACCGCTCTCCACGCATTTCACTTTATTATATCCAATATGAATTATTTCATCTGCGGATGCTTCTTTTTTCATTTTAAGCATATCTAATATTGTGGGTATTCTACTTCCCACTAATGTCCGAGTGGTGTCAGATTTAGGGTCACAGCCGATAACTAGTACTTGCTGATTTTCTGCGTAAGATGCAGCTATATTAGAGACTATTGTGGATTTACCAATCCCCCCTTTACCATATATGGCGATGCGCTTGGTTTTACTCATTTTAACTTCTCACCAGAGCACTTATAATGTCACCCCTTGTTACTATTCCGATTAATTTTCCTTCATCATCCACTACGGGTAATCTATTTACACTGTGAGTATCCATTAACTGGGCAGCGTCAGAAATATCATCATCTTCTTTTGTAGTGATGACTTTTTTGGTCATTATTTCACTTATATGTACTGAAGCTGCTCTATTCATGTCTTCTGCTATTTCATCAAATTCATATTTCATTCTTATAGGTAATTCAATCCAGTCTAATGGTGATGGTAATATAAGATTTATACGGGGTGAATGAACCTCAAGTAACCTCATTATATCCCCTTCACTAACTATTCCAATTACTTTATTATCTTTATCAACAATAGGTGCTCCGCTGATCTTATTCTCTCTTAAAATCTGCGCAATATCAGTTATCTTATCATCTACATGAAACCTTATCACTAACTTCTCCATGGAATCTTTGACTTTAACCATTTCATCATCTCCCTTTTACACTGAATTAATCATTTTATTAACACTGAAATGCTTTATATTTATTATTTAAACTATCTTTTATTTTAAATTGATTTATAATAATAATAAACTCCACTTTTAATTTAATGACAATATTAGGTTAATAAATTTTTTATTCATATAATTTTATTTTATTTTTTTCTTCATATTTTTTTGATGAATTTTTTTTTGTGATTTATAGTTATTTATAAGCATCAAATTAATTTCTAAAGATTTAATTTTGTATTTTTATAATAATTAATTCTAAACAATTTTAGCAGTAAAAGAAATGTATATAAATTAAGATTAAATAATATTAAAGATTCAAAAAATGATAACTGAAATTAAATAATGATTTTATTAATAATAGGGGGTTAAAATGAATATAAACTGGTTAGTAGTGATTATTGGTTTCATTTTAGCACATTTAATCAACTTTATGCTGGGAATGATTCCTGGAATGTATAATATGTGGGTATATATAATCATAAGTTACTTTGGAATTTTTATAGCCACCATATTTGTTGGTTATCTTGTTGATACTGATTACATGAATGGTGCAATTCACGGATCATTAGTTGTTTTAATTGGAATAATAATCGGATCATTTTTTGCATTATTCTCATTAACAGCATTATTTACTTCCGTTGCAAC
Source organism: Methanobacterium sp. (assembly GCA_015661405.1). Classification (GTDB taxonomy): domain Archaea; phylum Methanobacteriota; class Methanobacteria; order Methanobacteriales; family Methanobacteriaceae; genus Methanobacterium_A. Next base: position 9,288 of record JACWMK010000032.1, on the reverse strand, counting down.
ATTAGGCAATATTGGAGCACTTATAATTACAATCTTCATGTATGGATTTATAGGGGCAATTTTTAATATGATCATAGGCGCCATAGGCGGCGTTATAGGGGTATTCTTCAGCGAATCAACCAGTTACCCCCTAGTCGATCAAATTATGGATATTTTAATTGAAACAGATATTAAAATTTATGAAGCTTCAATTAAACTCATTAAACATCATTTAAATAAATTTAGTAATTCTAGTAAGGAAGGGTATCTAATTTGCAATAAATGTCAAGGTTATTATCAACTTGAAAATGGTGAGTCACCGGATGATTTCTCATTAAAATGTAAATGTAGTGGTAGTTTAAAATATAATAAAGATTTAATTGCCTCATCAAATAATGAATCAATTTCTGATGAATAAATTTGATATTAAAGGTTTCATTTTATCAATAACTATAAAAAGTAAATCATAGAAAATTTAGCAACTTACTAAGATTAAATAGATTTTAAGTGGAAATTTCTTTTTTAATTCGTTTATAAACAATATCATTACGTCTTACTTTACTTTTAATTTTGATTGCAACTTTTTCACCTTTAAATGCTTGAGTAACATTTACTTTATTAATTTGCATGGATTCAACCTTTAGAATAAGGACTCCTGTGGTTGGGCCGATGATTATTAATTCATCATTTACGGTTAAATCATCGTAAAGTTTTAATTCTGCTACTGAAACTTTAGAGTAAAAATTAGTAACCAAGGCAATGTCCTTCTTCGTATGAGTTGATTGATTGTATTTACTAGTTTTATATGGTGATTTAAAGTAGAATCCGGTATCAAAACCACGATTATACACTTTTTTAAGATCCTCCAGCCATTGTGGATTCACTTTCCAATTATTATTAAGGTATGCTTCAATAGCTTCCCTGTAAACACGAGTAACAGTAGCTACATAATCCGCTGCCCGGGACCTTCCCTCAATTTTAAAAGAATCTATCCCAGATTCAATTAATTCAGGAATATGATCCAGCATACATAAATCCCTTGGACTTAAAAAATGAGATTCACCCATCACATTATTATCGATATCTAAACAATTATTATCAAATTCTAATTTATCTTCTCGTACTAGTTTCCACTTCTTCCGGCAGGGTTGGAGGCATTCACCACAGTTCGCGCTTTTACTATAAAAATAAGAACTCAAAAAACATCTACCAGAAACCGCGAGACACATGGCTCCGTGCACAAAAACTTCTACTTCCAATGGACTATCATTTTTAATCCGTTTAATTTCATTTAAGGATAATTCACGCGATAAGACAACTCTAGTTACACCTAATTCTTTATAAAGTTGTAAGGCCTCTAAATTAGATATGTTTGACTGAACACTCATATGCACATTTAAACCATTATCACGGGCTACATTTAAAGCGCCCAGATCAGATGCGATGATTGCATCTGCTCCTGCAGATTTTATACGGGGCATTACTTTTTTCAGGTTCTCAATGTCTTTATCCTTCATAATAGTATTAGTGCAGACATATAACTTCACATTTGAATCATGGCAACGTTTAACAGCCTCTTTTAAATCTTCAATTTGGAAGTTACCCTTGTGGGCACGTAAGTTAAATCCAGCAATACCAATATAAACTGAATCTGCACCATACCTTATTGCAGCGTTTAAAGCTGCGAAATCACCGGCAGGAGATAATAATTCCACTATTTAAACCACCACGATAAAAATTCATTTAAAAATAAAAAAATAATTTAATTAAATTTTTAGCATCGATATGCTTCGTATTCATTAATATTCCTTGGGAGTGGAGTGGGGTACTCGCAAGTAAGGCATCCTGTGCATAATTCACCCTTCTTTATACCAATACATTTAACTAATGATTCTAAGCTGAGGTAACCAAGAGAATCTACGCCTAATATTTTCTTGATTTTCTCAACATTTTTATCAGATGCAATTAACTCCTTTCGAGTTGCCATAGCTATTCCATAGTAACATGGTGATATTATAGGAGGGCATCCTACTCTTAAATGGATTTCTTTAGCTCCAGCCTGCCTTAAAATTTTAACTAATGCCGTGGAGGTGGTACCTCTTACAATACTATCATCGACTAGTACTATTCGTTTACCCTCTAACTCTGATTTTATAGGGTTCATTTTAAGTCTTACAGATGTTTCCCTTTCTTCTTGAGTGGACATGATAAATGTTCGGCCAATGTAACGATTCTTTATAAGTCCTTCACCATATGGTAATCCTGATTCACGAGAATAACCAATGGCAGCGCTGATGGCTGAATCAGGTACTGGCATAACTACATCAGCTTCTGCAGGGTATTCCCGCCATAAAGCTCTACCAATATTTAATCTTACATCATAAACATTTCTTCCATCCAAAGTACTATCCGGACGGGCGAAGTAAACATATTCAAACATGCAATGTGCTCGAGGAGTGTTTTTATCTCGAGGCATGTGATAACTTTTAATTTCATCATTTATGATTAAAATTTCACCAGGATCCACATCACGAATATGTTCCACACCAATCACATCAAAAGCAACTGTTTCAGAAGCAACCATAGTCATTCCATCCATTTTACCTAATGATAATGGTTTAATTCCAACGGGATCTCTAACTACCATGAGTTCATCATTTATGAGTATAACAAGAGAGTAGGAACCTATCAGTTTTTTAGCAACTTTCTGCATGGCGTCAACCATATCACCATTCTTAGAGTATTCAATGGTTAAAAGATGACATATAACTTCAGAATCAGTTGTGGAGCGGAATTCATGCCCCTCACATTCTAATTCTCTTCTAAGCTCCATTGAATTAATTATATCCCCATTATGAGCTATAGCGATAGTGCCGGATTCAAATTCACTGACAAATGGTTGAGAATTTTCAATTAGTGATTTACCCGTAGTAGAGTATCTGACATGACCTATACCTACATTTCCCCGTAGTCCATTCAAATTATTATTATTAAAAACATCACATACTAAACCCATACCACGGTATGTGGACATTTCCACTCCATTATATGTGGATATACCTGCAGATTCCTGTCCTCTGTGTTGTAAAGAGTATAAGCCATAATATATTTGTCTGGAGACAGTTTCATCCTTGTTATTTGAGTAAAAACCTACAATACCACATTTATCCTGCAATTTAGAGTTCTCCCTGAATATTATAATCAAGATTCAAAGTAAATTTTAAGTATTTAAATTTAAAATTTAAAAAAGTTAGATTCAAATTAAAATCGTTCTTTAAAACTATTATATATTACCTAAAAAAATTTTGATTTTTTAAATGATAAAATTTTAATTTATTTTACTCTTTAAGTAAATTAGGACTGAATTTATCATTATTAATTTCTTCTTTTAAGTCATCAATTCGTGAATCATAAAAAATTAGAACCGTTTTAATTATTTTCAGCCACTCCACAACATCACTACGAGTAGGCGCGGCTATTAATCCTTGACCTATAATTATATTATCCGGTTTAAATTCAGAAGTTATAAAATAAACATGCTCTTCTTCATCTAAATCTTCATTAAATAATTCACTCCAAATTTCATTGAGTGAAAATGTTTCAAATAAATTTTTATTCTGCATAATCCCATATTCATTCTTTACATCAAGATATCTCTGTTTGAAAAGTTTTAATTCATCATCTAATTCCTGGATTTCATTGATGAATTCTTCCTTTTCCTCCGATGAATTCTGAAGCTGGGTAATTAATCTCTGTTTTTCAGAGGATACATCCTCTAATTCATTTTCAAGATTTTTAACTTCCCTTCGGGACTCCCATAATTCATCTTCCTTCTCCCGCAGTTCCTGAATATGAGTTATGGCTGTAAGACCTGCTCTAATTATAGCGTTTTTAATCTCATCCCTGATAATAGTGGGGTTAATATATTCCACATCATGTCCATAAGGGAATTTCATGCGTTCTATATGTCCCACTTCATCTTTAAGGGTTTTCTGAAATTTATCTGCAAGCTCCCTTCCTGGAGCGTCAACATCAGTGGCTATTAAAAGAATGTCAGCTCCTTTAACAACTTTTTTGGCTATCGTTGGATTAGTGGTGGGTATTATAGATGAAATGGTGATGTGATACTCTGCGCCTAATGCAATATTCTGCATGGCTCGGCTTACATTCTCCACATCAGAAGCACCTTCCACTATAATCCTTACATCTATGGGACTTCTAGCATCCATTTTATTTATTTCAACCTGTATCCATTAAGCTTCTTATTCTGCCAATTGTATCTTTTAATTTTTGTGGATCTACCAAATCCACAGGCAGCGCAGAATTTTTTCCTAGCATTGTAGGAGTTTTTCCCACATCTTCTACAACGGATGTGGGTTTTTTTATTACGCTTACCAAATGATGGTGTACCTTTCAATTTAATTATCCTCCTTAAATAAAATTGATTATTATTTTAAAAACAAGATTTAAATTTTTAACCTTAATTTAATTTCATTTAAAAAATTAGATTTAATTCTTTATTAACCTGGAGAAATGTATACTATATTATCTCCCCTTATAAGTACGACTCCTAATCTTCTAGCTGTTTCTCCGCCCACTAATTCTTCGGCGTCATTCAGTACTAAGTTCATATGCATGTCAAAACTTTTAAGGCTGCCTCTAAATTCTACTCCGCCTTTAAGTTTAATCAAAACTTGGGAATTCAATGATTTACCTAATACATCCAGCGGTCGTGATGTATTCACATTCTTCTGAGTATTCACATTTATCACCTTTCCTATAAATTCAAGTTGTTGTGATTTATATTTAAATGTATCCGTTGTAAAATAGTAATATATAAATGTTATAGAAACATTCTGGAAAGAATAATAACGTTCTAATGGTGTGAAACAAAGTGAAAATAAGGAAAAGATACCATTTCAAGAAGAAAAAACTTAAAGAAATGCATGAAATACTAGGAGAATACTCCAAGATAATACCAGCTAAAGCTACAGTGGAAATACTTGAAACGGATAATCAAGATATAATACTAATAAATGGTAATCCTTGGATAATGTTAATTGATGATATCCCATTCCTAACATTAAAAGGTGCATTAGAAGTTGAGATAACATCCCAATATGTCGTAGTGGACATGGGTGCAGTGAAATATATGACTAAAGGAGCAGACGTCATGTCACCAGGCATTGTCAAAGCTGATCCAAATATCAAAGAAGGAGACTTTGTAATAATAATAGATGAAACCCATCACAAACCACTAGCCATTGGACGCAGTTTAATATCTGGTGAGGAAATGACTCGAAATACTGAAGGAAAAGCTGTGAAAAACCTCCATTACATTGGCGATGAAATATGGAATCTAGAAATATAAAGAAAGGAGTTTTTTTAAATGGTGGAATTAAGATATTCCTCTGGTAAAATCGTATCACCAAAAGTGCATTCAGTAGGAGTATTAGCATTAGGATCCCACCTGGAAAATCATGGTGCAGCATTACCTATCGACACTGACTCTAAAATCGCCTCCTATTTAGCATTACAAGCAACATTAAAAACCGGTGCAAAATATTTAGGAATCCTTTACACAGCCACTGAATATGATTACGTTCAACACGGTAAACATGTGACTATAGAAATCTTAGTTGAGAATAATCTTAAACCCACCCTCCAAGACGCGAAAAAATATCTTAAAATAGAAAAAATAGTATTAGTAAACGCTCACGGCGGAAACTACCCTTTAAAGAATTATTTAAAACAATTAGAAAGTGAATTAAATCTTGAAATAGTTTTCAATAATAAAATAGTAGAAATAGAAGGAGCACACGCTGGCACCGGGGAATTATCCATAGGAGCCATATTGGGGATAGTTGACGCTGACCGATTAAATGAACACTGTAATTTCGAAGAATATCCTGAAGTAGGTATGGTTGGTCTCAAAAAAGCACGTGAAGCATCAGAAGGAATTAACCGAGAAGCACAGAAAATGGAGATAAACGGCGCATGCGTGGATTTAGAACAGGGTGAATACTTGCTAGAAATAGCTATTGAAGACATCATTGGCGATATCGTAAGATTAATAGACTAAAAAAAAATGAATTCTAAAATTTTAAATCTTTATTCTATCGTTTATTTACCATGTTTCATTGAATAGCTGAATTATTAATCATAATTTTTCCAGAATTCTAACTACAAATATATAAAAAAACTGAATAAAAAAAAATTTTTTTTTAAATCATTTATAATTCCTTATTTTTTTTTAGGGCATAGTAATCGGCTACTGCATAAAATGATTTTTTAGGCTCCCATGACATATCAGGATAGGTTTCACCATGCTTGCCAGTATCGTCAATAAATTTAGCTAAAATCTCAGGAGCAATATCAACGCCTAAGAGTTCCTTTCCCTGTTTTGCTGTTTGTGATATTATCTGGTTGACAGTCTCTTTTTCAGGATAGCTCTTTACTAGGCTGTAACTAACTAGGTCACTGTCGTATCTTGGGTTTTTGTTGTAAGGCGAGTTGGGTGAAATGAAAGTAAATACAAATGTACCCTCTACACCCGCAGCGTCAAGTTCGGCTAGCTGTTCGGTAATCTCACTTGCTTGCAATCCCTCGTCCCGAATATAATGTCCATCGATTCGTGTTGGTATTTTAATCATCTCTGTAATTCCTTTAGGTAAGACTTTATCTGGATTGAGATAATCAGCCATCATACCAATTATTATGATGAAACCGTTACCCCCGAGCTTATCTGCTCCTTGGTACGTGCAGCAACCAAATTCTCCTATCATGACTGGTTTATTGTATACAAGGTATCCCCTGACCATTTTACAATACATATCTTTAATCCGCATATCTTGATAAAAATCAACCCCTACATAATCAAACGAGGCCCACTCGACTGTTTCAATTGGCACTGAGAAATATGTAAGTGGACCATGAAATACTTCTCTAACGCTCTTATTCGCTTTTGATAGGAAGTCATTAAGCGGTTTGTTGTGCTTCCCCGCCTTGATGTTTTCCCAGAACGTAGGATTGTTCATTCGCTCCATGAAATTATCTCCTTCAACTATGCCTTGCATGAATAATGTTAATTCAGAGCCTAAACTATATATAATATTCTTGTCGGGATGGTTTTCTCGCAGTTCTTCAGCTGCTTTAGCAGCTTTAATAATATATTCATGTGTTTCTTCTTGACTTTTATCCCACATCTCTGGGGAAAACCATACCTCTAATCCTTGTTTAAGCACATATTCCGAAGCGGTTACTAACCTATCAATGTCTAAACCGCAGATTCTTATGCTGTTGCAGTGTAAATCATTCTTAATGATCTCAATTTCTCTTTTTATAACATTCAAATCAAAGGTTGGTCGCCAATTATTTCCAAACATAACCCTTCCCACATCATAACAAACTCCTTTTCGTTTCATAATTCATATATCTCCTTAATTTGTAATTATTTTCCCTCTTTCTTCATTAATCATTTATTCAGGTACAAAAGATAGTACTATTTTTAACCTATGAAGAACTCTACCAGCACAGGAGCTAGAACAACTGGATCTACATCATGCGTCTGACCTTCCAATGTAAGATGCTGTGCATTGGGAATTATTTTCGCAAGCATCTTTGTAGTGTCATGTAAAAACGGAAAACTTGCAATGCCGTCCATTACAAGTGTTGGCACATTAACTTTGGATGCTAATTCTATTGGTAATGAACGGTCTTCACCAAGTACGGCGGCATCGTAGGCTAAGGTAGGCGCTATTGCTTTGATCATCGGCCAAAATGGGTGCTGGCGCATTCTCTCTAGCAGGGCGTTCATCCCTATTAGCTTCATGAACAGCTCTACCGCATCGTCCAAGCGACCTTCTGCAAGCAATTCCCGGGTCTGCTTTCGGTATTGCTTCCAAGCTTGGTGGGCAGCCTTATCATCGTTATAGGGAGGCTCGTAAATTGCCAGTTTCTTAATCTTCTCATCCAGCTTAATTGTTGCTTCCATTGCAAGTGCAGCACCAGAGGAGATGCCGAACAGGAATGCAGATCTACCAACTTTGTTGATGAGGGCCTCAATATCTTCAATTTCGCGTTCAACAGCATATGGCTGTGTGTCAGTGCTCTCACCTCGTCCCCGACGATCATAATTAAGCACAGTAAAGTGCTGCCCTAATAGTTCTGCCAATTGTACAATCTTCTGGTGAATAGCTCGGTATTGCAACGTTCCATCTACTATGATAATGACTTGTCCTTCACCAGATTTATCGAAAGCAATGATTGTACCATCTTTAGAAGTTACTTTATTTTGCAATTTTTTTACTCCTCCATTTTAACATTCCATATACTTTTCAAAGATTCATAATTACTCAAATTCGGTTTTTCACAAGCTGATAGATTCATTTAATTTTTTGAATCTTTCGCTAAGTATTCGTATCTGATCTTTATGTGGAGCAAGCTTTTCTTTCTTGAAATCCTCCAGACATGAGGCATAACCATTGATTTCTGTTAGTGCAGTTTCTATTGTAATTTTATTATGATCCACATATTCGCCCTGTGATTTAGGGTAATTTCCGAATAATTTATAATAAGTATCCTTTCCGTTTTCACTTAATTCATATCTTCCATCATCTTTTTTGTTAATCAGCTCTTCGACTACCATCTTTTTTAGCATTGGATATACTGAACCATTCGAAGGACGCCATGAAACTTGTTCTTCTAATTTTTGTTCATCAGTAAGATTTAACGGATCATCATATTGTTTACGTCGCACGTGTGAAGCGAGAATTGTAAGTTTTTTAACTTTTTTAGCTTCACGATGTGCTTTGTTCCGGTCTATGAAATGCATCGCCATTTTTCGGGCCTTCACCGAGGACGTAGAGTATCCAGATTCTTAAGCCTCCCAGTTTTCCTAGTTCTTCCATTTTGTCGATTAATTTTTTCCTGTTTCCAAACATGTTCTAAAATAACTCCAATTTTTTTAAAGTATTATGTCGATAATTTGATGTTTTTTTATGCTTATTATCGTCTTATTCTTTCTATTTTTTGATTTATTCATAAATTTTTGTCGATTATTCGATGTCGATTATTCGACTATTAAGAATAAGTATTATATAAACTTAACGATGAATAATTAAAAAACAAAAAATAACTTAAAAGTAGTAAAGAATTATCAAAAATATTTTTTTAAAGTATTATTTTCTCCAAATATAATAGATACACACCACTAGGACATAACTCTTTTTTAAAGATTTTATAACCCATTTTTTGATAAAAATAAATATTTTTCCTACTCTTATAACCCGTTACAAGTTCAAAACGATT
>JACWMK010000031.1 GCA_015661405.1 Methanobacterium sp. | reverse complement strand
CCCGAGCCTTGCAAGGCATCCTGTAAGGAAGTCTGCATTTCTTGTAGTTTTTTCATTATCCTTTCTTCTTGACGCTGGACTGTTTTCTCTCGAAGATGTAATGTCTCTATTTTATCCTCTAACTCTTTAGTTACATCAACTTTGCCTACTTTAATAAGCAGGTTACCTGCAGTTTTATAAACGTCAGAACCATCTTCAACTTTCTTTAATTCTTCAAGTGCTTTTTCAGCTTCCCTTATTTGTAATTCAACATTTTGTTTTTGCATAGTTATGGCTTGCGCCTGTTGTTGCATTTGCTGAAATTGAGATATTTGATGTTGGACATTTTTAGGTACTTCCATTTTTTATTCACCTCATTTTATACTAAAAATTATATTTTATACCTTAATTTATTATGTTAGACTAATTTCATGAAATAATAATTTGAACATTTTATCTAAGTTTAATAACATCATATGATAATCTTATCCATCTTAAATAAGAATTTATAGCTGCTCTGAGAGAAGTTACATCAGTAGCACATATTTCCATCTTTAATATATTATTCATTTGTTTTAAGTTAGTGAATGATCTTTGTGAAGGGGCTAAGGCTATTTCAGGTTCTAAAGATTTTAATATTACTTCAGCTTCCCACTGATTTTCAAATTCCATTTCAAATTCTGCTTTAACACTTTCCAAAGTCATTTATTTTAAACATCCATTGGATTTAAGTAGTTCTTTAAATAAATTTTAGGACCAGTGAGCTGACCATTCTGATCATAGAATTCAACTACTCCTTCACTGTCTTTATGTCCTGTTTTAATCCATAATAAATTGGAATTTGATATTGATCTTTCATTATCTTCAGCAAAGATTCCTAAAATGGGAATTATATCTTTTTTTAGTTCCTCCATTTCACATCTAATGCATAATTTATCTTTCTCTATCCTTCCTGATAATGAAGTAATAGAAACCGTTACATTAAGTGAAATAAGTGAATCTCCACTTGAATTCAAGACTTCCATCCTACTAGGATTACCCTTCATCTCTGATATGATGATTATTCTATTAAAATTTAGATTATTTAATTTAATTAACACATCACGTAGGCTCATCTTACCCCGATTTATATACTTCGCATTTAAAACTCTTTCAAGACTTCTAGCGAAAGTTCTAGTCCTTTGGGATGGCTTCCTAGACGTGGTTATTAACATTTTTTAGTTTATACAAAAATGGGAACCCATTTTTTTTATCTTGATTTTAAAGTTCTTTTTACTATGGGTACTTCTTTAAATAAGATCCTATACCTACAACTGGGACATTTAGATTCTGTGTACCCTTTAACGTCTACTAAAGTTCCGCATTTAGCACATTTATACAATTCTATAAACCTCCAACAATTCGTTTTATGTTTCTAGCGGCTGTTTTACCCATGGGTGTGGCGGGGAGGTATGCTCCACCAGTGAATACAGCGTTACATTTACGACATTTCCAGATACCACTTGAAACTCTTTTCACTGCAGGTCTATCACATTGAGGACATGTATGCTTTTTCTTCATATTTTCTTCTATAGATTTAACGGTTCTTTTAGCTTTTCTACCGTATCGGGCACCGAATCTTCCAGTTATACCCACTTTCTTTGTTCTTGCCATTTTTTAATTCACCTTTATAAAATTTTAATGTATTATTTAGAATATTTTTTTTTATAAGAATTTGATTAATTAATTTTCTGGTAAATGTTTTCTAAGCTCTTTAGTAATTTCCTGAGACTTGGAAATAGCTTTAATTACTTCATCCTTAGTTAGTGGATTTGCTCCACCTTTTTGCATTGCACAGATACTTCCATCTTCTCTTATTCCTATTGAGATTCTTGCATCCATAATTTGTTCTTCTTCTAAGGATGGATCAATTATTAATTCACCACCTATCTTGGCAAAAGTAGTCATTAAAGCTTTTTCTTTAATTGGTAAAGAAATCATTTTCTCATGATCAACGATGATTTCTCCATTTTCTATTCTGGTTTCTGGTATTTTAGTGTTCATAAGTGCAGCTACACTTCCTAAGACTGCTGCATCCATTAGGTTTCCATCATAATCCAGAACATGAAGATCTAAGAATATCATCCATACTTTTTCTCCTTCACTTATAACTAATTTTTCCAGATCAACTACTCCAGCTTCTCTTATACAACGATCTGTTACACGGGATAATTCTACTGAACGTTCATCAGGTGGTCCTGGTTCAAAATCAGGAGCTGCCATAGGTAATAATTCAGAGTTAGTCATCAGCACTCCCACATTAGGCGTATCAGGGAATGGTTCACCTATTTGTGGTTTAGTTCCAATAACTATTTGAGTTTTACCTATTTTAACTCTTGCAGATCCTTCAGATTTCTCTATAACTCCCGTTTCTAGGGAAATATCCCGGTACTCATAGAATGATCTGCCATCACTTCTTTCCCCATTCTTCACTAAATTTGTAATGCTTTCTCTTATTATTTCAGGAATAATAGTAACCATTCTTAATCACCCATACCTGCCCAATATGGCTTTCTTCTGTTCTTCGGAGATTTTTTTACATCCATTCATTGCTAAATCTAAAGCTTTCTCAAATTCTTCACTAGTTAAATGTCCATCGCTCTGTAGAAGAGTGATTTCTCCGGTACGGGGCATGATAGCTATTGGCATATCTGCTTCACCTTCCTTATCCTCTATTTCTGAGAGATCTAGCACTACCTGGCCATTGGCCTTTCCAGCGGCGCAGGAAACTACTATATCTCGCATAGGGACTCCTGCGTCAGCTAGGGCTACTGAGGCTGCTGTTATACCAGCACATCTAGTGCCTCCTTCCGCTTCTAATACTTCTATAAAAACGTCTATGGTTGATCTTGGAAATTTTTCTAGGAAAACTGCGGGTGAAAGTGCTTCTGAAGTTATTTTTGATATTTCCACCGATCTACGGTCTGGTCCTGGTCTTTTCCTATCATCCACTGAGAATGGCGCCATATTATATCTGCATCTTAAAACAGCGCGGTTAGGCTGCATTAAACGCCTTATATGCAGTTCTCTTGGGCCATAAACGGCTGCGAGAATTTTATTTCCACCTAATTCTAGGTATGCTGATCCGTCAGCTCTGTTTAAAACTCCTGCCTCTATTTTTATTGGCCTCAATTCATCAAAAGCTCTACCATCAGCTCTTTCACTGGTCTCTATACCAGTGCTAAACTCTTTATTAGTTATAATAGTGATCACCTCTATTGAATTAACTCTTCTCCATCTTCTTCTTCTGTTTCATCGGTTTCTTCAGTTTCTGTTTCTTCAGTTTCTGTTTCTTCAGTTTTTCTTCAGTTTCTGTTTCTTCAGTTTCTGTTTCTTCAGTTTCTGTTTCTTCAGTTTCTGTTTCTTCAGTTTCTTCTTGTTTTTCTAAAAGTTTTTCTTTGCCGAGTAGTTCTAAAAGCATGTTTCTCACTCTATCAGTTAATCCAGAGGTGTGTGCTTGTTCTTCAATCATATTTATAACTTGCTCAGCTACTCGTTCCATGTCTGGTTTTCCTTTAACCCATACTACACCGTTTTGCCCTACCGTTACTTCACATTTGGTTTCATCTTTGATCATGTTGATCATTGATCCTTTCTTACCAATGAGTCGAGGTACTTTGGTAGGAGTGATGTTAATCAGTATTCCACCTCTAAATTTACCCAGACCTCGGCCTTTAAGGCCTAATTTAACTTTTTTTACTTCATCTACATCTACTACTCTTAAAAACAAAACATCTCCCACATTAAATGCTTTGCTTAAATCCCTTTTTTCTTTTCCAAACACATCTGAGGCAGGTAAAAATCCAGAGTAAGGAGAATTTATATCTAGATTCCACATGGAGAATCTGATATCTGTTATTTCACCAATGACTACATCTCCCCTTTTAGGTATATACTTACTCTGTAAAGGTATTACACTAATATTTTTATCTCTTACTGCCACTAAACCTACAAGAGATGATGTTATCTTATTATTTTCCTTGAAAGTTCCTCTTCCCGCATGATAATCCTCGTCGGCTAGAATATCTCCAGGAATAACTATTTCTTTATCTTCTACAAATATCACACTCTGGCCTCCTAAATGAACAAAAAAATAAGATTAAATTTTTTTAAGTAGCTTTATTTCAGTAGTTTAGTTTCTACTTGTCCATGAGTAAGTTCATTTAACTTCCTATAAAAATTATCCTGCATACCACCAGGTATTTCCACTATAGCTACCCATGATCCGTCTTGCTGCCATTCTTCTTTCCTAGTCTTGCCAAATTCAGGTATAATATTATAAACCTTACCTGAGAAATCTCCAGGTATTTTTATGGCAACCTGCACTCTTTCAAATCGAATTGGTATTTTAGTGCGGATGGCTTTAAGAACTGTATTCACTTGTTCATCAACACTTTTAAAGGGATCTATATGAATTTTACATTCTTCCATGGCTATTTCTATTCTTCTAGCTGGATGTGGAAGTTTAGTTTGGGGGTTTATAGATTCCCTAGTTATAGTTGCAACAATCTTTCTCCTCTTCTCCTCCGTCATTTCCTTCCGCTGTTGAGCAGTAAGCTGTACATGTCCCTTTCTTATTATAGTTGCAGCAGCATCTAAAATATCAGTGGTGTTAAAGGCTTTCATCATAGCCTCTTCCGATGCCTTATCCCCCTTCTTGGCATCCTTAAAAACTTCTTCCACAGCGAGGATTTCTTGCACTTCTATTGCTTCACCCCTCTTAAAATCCGCAGCCATCTCCGGATCTACCAGGATCTCAAAATGCTCCCCAAAATATTCTAAACGAGCTATAACTGCATCTTCGAGGGTGATCATTCTCTATTCCTCTTCTTCCTCCTTAGGTTTCCTTATAATGAGTTCTTCAACATGTTCCACTAAATCATCATCACTTAATTTTCGGAATTTCTTAGTTTTACTATCTATAACTGCTATTTCAACGCTTTCAACTGTAGTTTTACCTTCAGTTGCTTCATATACAGCATCTAAAGCTAATTCCATTGCTTCCTCGAGATTCATTTCGTCCCGATATTTTTTTTCAAACTCTTCCATGGCCATTGCTCTTCCAGAACCTATAGCCGTAGCTTTATATTCTATTAAAGCCCCACTAGGATCTGTCTCAAATAACCGAACACCTGTATCATTTACTCCCCCTATAATAAGGGCGGAACCGAAGGGTCTTACACCACCATGTTGAGTGTACATTTGTTTCAAATCACAAATTTTTTTAGCGAGACTTTCAACCCTTATAGGTTCGTTATACGTTATACGGTTAATCTGAGCCTCCATTCGAGCTTTTTCAATAAGATTTCTGGCATCAGCCACTAATCCGGATGTAGCTGCACCTATATGTTCATCAATTTTGAATATCTTCTCTATGGATTTGGGTTCCACTAGTTTACTAGTTGGTCTTTTATCAACAACTAATACTATTCCTTCAGTGGATTTCACACCCAGTGAAGTTGTACCTCTCTTTACAGCTTCTCTTGCATATTCAACTTGAAAAAGTCTTCCATCTGGACTAAATATAGATATACCCTTATCATATCCTGCTGCTGGAAACGGTTGCATAAATTATACCTCACTTTAAATTTTTTTTAAATAAATAACAAATTTTTTTTTTTAAATAAATTTAATTATAATATTTATGAATTTATGATATTTTTATAAAAATGATTAATGAAAATTTTCTATATTATTCTTGATTTATAACTATTTTTGATTCTAAAACATTAAATTTTTCGTAATTTTCCTAGTTCTATTAAACAGCATTTAATCTATATAATAATATTTAGTATAAAAAAGATTCGACAAATTCAATGTCAAGGCCAGAAATTAACTATGAAAAATTTTTTAAAAGTTACTAATGGATGGCAAAAGAAGCATATATTATTATAGCTAAGTAGAAAATCCATACAGCTATTGAAATCAAAATGTAATCCATTCCTTTTCGTTTAACACGGCATTCAGGACGTGTGTATAAATACAAACCAGCTATGATGGCTAAAGGTAAGAATATGAAAATTCCAATTATTGCCAGTATTTTAACTTTTTTATATATATTTTCATTCACTTTCTCTATTTTACAACCACACTCCATGCAATAAACTGCATTTAAGGGGCTTTCTGATTGACATTCAGGACATTTAATTGAAACATCAGCCATAATAGTTTACTCCAAATAAATTATTTTTCCTTTTATGAAATAGACTTATAATTATTTACTGCAATTTTACTGGATATTAGTATTAAATTTTTATAAAAAAAATGCAAATATTAAAGGTAATTGTTTTAAAATTAATGTTTATCATAAATAAATTTTTTTATAGCTGAATGTATACTTCCCGAAATCCCTAATGTGTGGAAAACAACCCTACTACCTTTAAATCTTGTAATAGTTGGTATTATCGATCTTACTGAATGAACTTCTTCTCTCCTACATCTTAATATACCCTTCATCACATGTTTCTTGGAAGTATCATAATTCCATATTTTAATTACCCATAAATCAAACTGACTGATGCCACAGGAACCATACATATCCCATAAAGCACCCCAAATAATGGATATAACATCATCCCTGTTAATTGAAGTCTCTGAGATAACTTCAAAGGCAAGATATCTCTTTTTATTTCGCAAATGAGGGGGTAATATTTTAAGTTTCAAATTTAATTCCTCTAAAACAAATCATTTCGTATAAATTCAACTAAACAATGTTCCTCTTAGTAAAAAAAAATTATACTATGAATAATATTTTGGAATATTCAAATTTTTAATTATTCTATAATTCGAGCCCCTTTCACTAATGCATTACTCCCTAAATCTCTTCTTTCAATTATATTCCTTGGAGTTTCAGATAAAGCAAAAGACGCTTCCTCCTCGTTCATTCCAAAACAGTTAGTTAATGCTATAATATCGTGAGGAGTATGTAATTCAAATATTGAATGAGCACCACTAGTAATGATCAAAGGAAATTCAAACTTCCGTTGTAGTTTTAAAATTTCCCTATAATATCCTAAAACCTTATAACGGTTTTGAGGTCTACTTCTAAGTAAATATCTAATATTTAATTCTACAGCCACTTCATTTTCCGCTGCTTTTCTGGCCGAAATATGGTTAATTCCACAGTCTCTACGTCCATGATAAGGATGAGAAATTATATCAACTCGAGGATTCTCGCAGGCTGATCTATTTATTTTCAGATCACCACCATAAACTATTAAAACATCTTCATTACGAGATTTTTGAATCTTTCTTTTAAGATCAGCTGTGTTTTTAGAATAAATCATCAATCCTCTTCTAATTTGAAATGATGAATCATTCTTCAATGATATTAAATTATCAGGATAATCTTTATTTTTAATCTCTTCATGGTTAAATGTTAAAACACCGTTATAACCTAATCTTTCAACCTCATCCACAAGTTCTTGACTTTCATGAACATGTAAATCGAAAAACAATTTAATCCACAACCAATAATTTCCTTACAAGTTTCATAGCTATATCTTTTTTAGCTGGGTAAGCTGGCATTTTAATTTTAACATGAATAGAATCACCATGTTCAACAACCTCCAATTCACCTTGATAAGCCTGTTGTTTATCAAATCTGAGGAAAAAGTTTCCCTTATCATCCATTTTCTTATCTAAATCCTTTAAAATCCTTTTTTTATCATAAGATCCTATATTATTTAGACTTTTAATGAAATTTTTTATATCCCGTTTTTTATCAATTTTATCATGTAAAATTAAAACGGGGGTCTTATAATGACCCTCAGTAACTTCACTTTGAATTAGGGAATTTGGAAAAAGAGTTTTAATGGCATTTTTCACTTTTTCCTCATTTTCGGTTCCATAAACAAAGGCTCTGTAGGAGATATTATGGATCATTATCCTGATCTAACCTTCTCAGCCCCTTTACCCTTATTTCGAAGACCTCTTGTTTTCTGTCCTTCACTGGTTAAACCCCTGAAGACACGACGGGTGTGTTGGCTTTCACATATCCAATTTATGTTAGAATCATTCTTTATTGATGGATGATTAGGATCAACTAGTATAACTTCGTAGAATTTGAATTTTCCATCCTCCCAAACCCAGTAAGAATTTAAAACCTCTAAGTTAGGATATTTTCTCGCAACCCTTTCTTCAGCCATTCTTTTTATAGATTTTTTAGGAGTGATTTTAATTACACCCATCCTTTTAGGTTTCCTACCTTTTTTGAATCTAGATTTTCTTCTTCCGCCTCTGCGAACACGGGTTCTTACCACTATATATCCTTTTTTAGCTTTGTAACCTAAGGATCTTGCCCGATCTAATCGGGTGGGTCTTTCTACTCTTTGAATTACGCTTTCTTTTCTCCATATCGGAGCTCTTGTCTGCATTAACTCCTTGATGTAGGAGTTATCTGGATTTTTCCATGCTTCTTTAATATATTTATACATCAAATACACCTCTTTTTGTTCAGCTTTCGCCACATCCAAACGGGATAAAAGTCCCTATATAAAAATAGTAGATTTCAAAAAACATTGCCATATTGGCGGTGATCAATATTAAGTGAAGTATACTTAAAAAGATTTTGTTTTTTTTTAGAATTAATTTTTAAATAATTTCTTTCAGTATTTTCTGGTAAGTTTAATTTCTTCATATCCTTTTATAAGTTGCTTTTCGGCTAGTATAAAATCGAATTTTCTTCTAAATTTAAATAATTCAAAGAAAATTTCTTTTACTTTATTATTATGAAAATTAGCGTTCTTTAATTTATTTAAATTAGTTTTAGTAAAATTCTTATTTATCTGATTTAACTTATTTTCAATGGATACTGTTATCGTATTCCTTATATGGCACTTCTTTCGGAAATTTATGGGGGTCGCTTTCATTTTTAATATTTTTAATAAGGTTCTTTAGCTATTCAATACCTTATTTTAAGTTTATAATTAACATTCGACTATTTTTTTCTTCGATTTCTATATTTTCAATTCTGATTTTGGCTAGTTTTAATCTAGCTATGATTTTATTTGCACTGGCTATAATATGCCTTATTTTTTGTAATGTTCCGAAAGATGATTTTTCATCATGTCCTGATAAATATTTATAATGATAGTGTTGAATCCTTTGATGATTCTATAAGATATGCCTCCAGCAACTTCTTCACCCTTTAGCATTTTTCCTAAAGCCGTCCTTCAAAACTTTTTTTTTAATAGATATTACAAAAAAATTTTTTGATAATTCAAATTTTATATAAATTTAGGATTTTAAAAAAAAATGTCAAAATTAAAATAAAAATTTTATCAAAAAAATAATATTGTGATTTAAATTTTGGAAAATGTATAAAAAAATTTGACAAATAGCTTGGGAGAGAGTTAAATTACTCCTCCGCCACAAACGCACTCATTATCTTCTAACTCATAGAGTATGTTGATCGCCTTCATGAACGCTGGTTTCCCTGCTATAAGGAGCACTACTCGGAATACATCCACTATTTCATCCTTAGTCGTGCCGAACTCCTGCATGTTACTCATAATCTGTTTTTTAATTGCTCTATCATCTGAAAATGCTGCGTTTATACCTAAAGCTATGAGTTTCTGTGTTTTATAATCAAGTGCTTTTCCAGTGTACGCTACTTTATTTAAACTAACATTTTCTTCATAAAGATCAGGATAGTCTTCTTTAATGTATTTCATTCCCTTACTATAGAATACCTCTTCTTTCATTGTATTATCACTCCTTGTTATAATCTAATTATATTATGTTGTTATTCTATTATAATTTTAACTAAAGAGTAAAATAAGAAACTTATCAAAAAAGATAAAAATTTAGGTTAATTTAATTTTATTCAAATTTTGTTAAAAAAAATTTACTTATGTCTAAAGTGGCCCTACATTAGGTTTACCTTCCCTCATGCCTTTTCCAGCTTCTCTTTGTAGTTTATCTGGTTTAAAAATCATTTTAACTACATTCTGAGCGTGTTCTCTAGCCCGATTAATGGCGAGTACCTTAAGGTCTTTATAATCAATTCCCTCATCTTCATGGACAAATACTTCAATTATATGGGTGTTAGTCATTAGTTGAGCATAAATTAATCCCATTGAAGCTTCATGTGCACATGTTTTATCAATAACTTCTGGTCCCGGCATGCCTAAAGCCATGACCAGATCACATCCCTCCTCCTCGATTAATTTTTTCGATGCTACTGGTAAATCCTTTACACCCGGCACGGTACGTCTTATAAAGTTAATATTGCCCATTTGCATTTTAATTTCTTCAATGGCATATTTTGCTAAATCTACTCTTGCAAATGTCGTGTCACAGATTCCTATTTTCATTTTAAACCTCTATATTATTTGGATTAATTTTAGAAGAATTTATTTTGAACTTATTTCTTAATATTATTGTTTGGATTTAGTTAATAAAAATTTTCTGTCAAATGAAAGAATTTCATGTATTACACATTTTTTTAGATTTATAAAAAATGTAAAATTGAATTTAATGATAAATTACAGTGATTGGAAATTTAATATTAAATGTGTTTTTATTTACTCTGAACTCAAAATTGGGATTTTGTAACCAGCACTGCTTCTGCGCTTTTGAACAGCACAATAGAAACAGAATTCAAAGATTTGTTGAATAATTACTTATCAAAAAAAATGAGTATAATAACAGTTATTCATATTTTATGTAACTTAAAATGGATATTACTTACTGTTCTTGATAAGGAATTCTTAACTCCATCTTTAACTATATTATTTTGATTTAATCTGAAATTAAAAAGCTTTAAAAATTCGTATATAAAATGTTCTTATTTATCTCATCATAATTAAATGGAGAGAACAAATTTCTTTAAATTTACAATTAAAGTTGAGCCTAAAAATAAGAGGTGGGAATTTTTAAAAAAAAATTCAAGGATGAGATTAAAAAAAAATATTTTTTTATTCTAAAATCCTTTTTTTTTAATTGAATAAATTATAATCCAAAAGACTTCATTAATAATTCATTATTTACATATCCCGTTCTGAAAATTTCTCCAGTCCTAAGATCATTTATAACTACTTCCGCAGGAGCAAACATGCCTTTATCTATTTTATAAAAATCGAATTCAGCTTCTTTGAAAACATCAAAGAATGGTTTACCATAACCTGCAGACGCGGATGATGGTAATTTCTCAGCTACAGATTTAACATCATCTCCTTCCTCTGATTCTACGTAATAATATGTTCGACCTCCAAAGAGTACTGCATCATTGGTTTTACCCATTGCTTTTAATCCATCAGGGTCTACTGGAGCTATAGGAGCTATACCTGCTGCATGTTTCACTTTATTGACATCAAAATGTAAGAATTCTAACATTTTATATGTTCCATTTTCTACTACACGACCAGATATTTGGATGGAACCCACCAAAGATGAAGTAGGAGCCACTAACACGTAGACATTCTCAGGTGAAACATTAGATTCAGATGCTATGACTTCAGTTACATCCACTCCGGGTAATTTGTCAGCTTCCAAGGTTAATATAGCTAGATCAGCCTCATCTTTATATCCTATCTCTTTATATGTTTCAGCTGGTTTTAAAGCGAGGGCTCGAGCAGGACCGGAACCTAGGGCGAAAAAATCTTCTACACTTACAGACCAACCTGCTTTCTGAGAACCTAATGTAGATATTGCTGGGAAATCTGTTTTTATTTTAACTGAAGGTAAGGCAAAATTTTCTGAGAGATCTCCCGGTATAGAGATTCCTACATCTGCTAGTCCGCCTAGGCAAACTTTAGTGTAGAGTTCACCTGCCTTGAAGCTTCCTGCCACATTCACACCAGCATCTATAACTGTTGAACCGTTTTTAAGTACATCAACGGCTAAGTTAAGTTCATCAGCTTTTCTTATCATTAAATCTACTGTTTTTTTTGCTTCCAGATTGACACTTATCATCCTTTTTCACCTCAAAAGTGTAAATATAGTAATAAAATACAAAAAATTGTACGCAAATGACTCTAGCTATTTTATTCCTTAATTAATTTACGATTTAAATTTTTGAATAAAATGTTTAAATATATAAAAAAAAATAAATGGATTTTTTTATGATTTTATTATATCCTTTGCATCATCAAAATTAACTTCATAAATATGTGCACTTATAGAGTGAATAGTAAGAGTTCCCACTTCCACTCCTAATTTTTCTGCAGCGTAAAGAGCTAAATTAGTAAGTCCAACTGCATTTGGTAACCAAGCACCATATATATCATGTGAACGCCATAATCCTGTAGTATTCAGTTTATCATCCCTCATTTTGAAATCTACCATGATCATACACGGCACTTCATCATTTTTAGTATCAATAGATGGATCCCATGTCACGGATATTGCCCTTCTTGATTCTTGACAATTCTTAAGTCTATTAATTGCTTCTTGAATTTGATCAATACCCTTAAAATGCTTACGAAGTCTGTTACCATAAGTATATACAAAGCCTTGCTGATCCTTGCTAAGAAATTGTTCCGAGTATTTTTCAAGTTTCTCGCCACTCCAAAAATATCCTTCAGGCACTCTAATATTTTTTATTCTATTCATATTACCTAAATAATAACCTGTCATAGATTTACCAAGAGGATTTTGGATATTAACCATGATATTTAAAAGTTCACGAGTTAAAGAGCCTCTCTCATCATTTATTTCCTTTCCTTCATCCATGATCTTTTTTACGAGTTTTATCCAACCATCTGCTATTTCATCTTCTTCAATTAAGAGAGCCATTTCACCGTCTCCACCATTATTTTCAATTTAGAATATGCTGCCTCTCGAGATCTTAATCGCATTCCACAATCTGGATCAGCTATTAAATTTTCTTTTCCCACGAGTTCAATACCTTTTTTTATGATGCTTGCTACTTGTTCTTTAGTTTCAACAGTATTGGTTTTAGTATCTATGCACCCCAATCCCATCTTTTTACCATTTAAATTAATGCTTTCCAATGCTTCTAAATTTTTGTTTTGATCTGCAAATTCACAGTCAATTATACTTACTTTAAATTTTAAAAGATCATCTATTACTTCTGATATTGGCCCGCAAACGTGTATACTGGTTGGTTGATGTAAATCATTGACTATTATTTCAATTGCTTTCTTTGCTATTTTTAAATCTGCTATTCCAGTGGAGAGAAATGGTTCATCAATCTGTATAACTGCTGCACCTGCATTTTGAAGATGCTCAGCTTCTTTTTTGAGAACACTTGCTATGTCAATTATGGCTTCATTTTTTTCATCTTTACTATAGAAACCTTCTATTCTACTTGATAGTGCTAATGTAGTGGGTCCAGTTATAATGGCTTTAATTCCTTTAAATTTATCCTGGAATTTATTTTTAGATAGAATTTGTAAATCATTGCTAAAATCAGATGATAATTTTGATGCTGTTTTTAAAGCCATTTTTATATCTGAAGCTCCTATTGAATGGGGTGCTGGTTGTATTCTGTCAATGATTATGGGTATTCCATCTTTAGTTATCATACCGGGTATTTCTCTTGCAAACACCTCTAGCATGTTTCCCCTAACTTGACCGTCAGATATTAAATTAACACCTGCTTTTACTTGATCTTGTACTGCAAGTTCTAAAGCTGATTTGTATGCATCGTAACTTCCCATACAATTGGAAATCTTCTCTCCTATCGATGATGGTTGTCTGGGAAATGAAGGATAACTTCCTACTACAGTAGTTAACATTTTTAACACCAAAATTTTTATCTTTCAATATAAATATCTAAAATTAAAACGTTAAAAGATGATTAATAGTTTATTGGCTATACTGATTTTTTTTTTAATTTAAAATTTATCATATTTATTCTTATTTTTGATTTTTATGATTTAAGATTTAAGTTTTATGGGCTTTAAAAACAGATTTTTTTTAAATTAAAGAAAAAAATGGTTTAATATAGTTATAAAAAAAAATTAAATTATAATTAAAAAAAAATAGATCAAGTAAATAGAATAGTTATTAGTTCTTTCTAATTTACATTATTTTTTGTAAGGGTTAATGGCTAAAGATTTGATATTGTTAATTTCTTCTTTTTTTACCGGTAATTCTATCACAGCTGTCCCGTAGCATGGTTTAGTATATGATAAAGTAACTGTATCCTTATCCTCATTGATTCCAATTGGAATAGGAGGTATTCCTATAATTCTTACACCTAATATCTTTTCTCCAGCATTTACATACATTACTTTGGAAGAATGTTCTTCTATGAATTTCTTAGACTCCTTAAAACCTGCCTTAGAGATGAGTATCTCATAATTTTCAGATTCCTGTAAATAAGTATCAAGACAAAATGACATTTTATTGTTCCCCCAATTGTTCAATTGCTCTGTCAAATTTAACTCTTAAAGGTGTAGGATTATGATAAGCCCTGGCTGATACAATAGTCGTCTCAGTGCTTTCATTAAGATCTTCAATAAATTTCTCAAGTAATTCCGCATCCCTTTCAAAAACCACAGCCATCGAAGATTTAATACTTAAAACATGATAAAATGTTACAAAATAAGAAACTGCTGCATCTTTATGCACGAATCCTAAAAGAAAGTCATAAGAATTTTCTCCTGCATTATTTAAACATGATTCTATGTCTATTTTATTTTTAATGTAATATTTCAGGGGATCCGTAACTTCTAATAATTTCATAGCCGATGGCGTACTAGCCACAGTGACTTCATAACCCAAACCAGTGAGTTTATATGTAGCATAAACTGCCATTGGTGTTTGAGCAGGTGCTTCAGGGCATCCTAATAATATCAAAGCTTTTTTCATAATTTTTTACCTCCTAAAAAAATATTCTATTATTTTTCTCCCTAATTTCTCTTTACTACTAATAAATGTCCCAATACCATGGCACCCAAGAATAAAAAGGTTACCAAAGCTGTTCCATTGATATCACGGTTAATTATGAAGAGTCCTACCCAAGCTTGGCTTATAAATGCTGTTATAGCACCTATAAGTAAGGCTTCTCTCCCAAGTAAACTTTTATTGCCTCTTTCTCTTTTCTCCCTATACGATCTTAGCATTACCAATCCTACAATTAAAACTGATATAATATACACGACAAACAGGAACATTATAATATAACCGAAATCATAGCCATAACCAAATATTCCCGGCACGAAATAGTCTATAACATCTTTTTTACTAACTAAAATTCCATAAAACGTAGGATAAGGTAATCCGAACAATGTAATCAAATTTATAGGTAATGATATATATCCGTCAGCGAATCCTGCAGTAGCATTTCCCCAATAAGAAGAAGCAGGATTATGACCTATAAGAAAAGTATTTTGAAGTACCATGGTTATGCTGGCTGCAGAGTTTAGATCAAGTCTATCCAGCCTTAAAATAGGGCTTAACACTGGTTGATTTATTAATGTAGATAAAGCTTGAAAAAACCCGAAAGCACCCACTGCCGTAATTATTACTAACCCTACTCTTTTAATTGTTAACACTGATTTTCTACGAAATGATTTTGATAAGATAAAGAATCCAACTAACAGTCCTAAAATCCACATTCCTAGGAAATCTCTGTGAACCGTTCCCCCAACAAGTGCTATAAGGATTATGAGAAGTATTACAAAGTTTCTTAAACTTCTAGTGTTTATACCTACATCATCCATTATATAAATAGCAGCTAGACAAGTTACAATTGAGAACAATGCAAGAGCACCATAAGGGTGAGTGAACTCGTGAGTAGTTAAATTAGGTGAAATCAGTGATATAGCATCAAATCCGAATAGAAGTGTTAATCCAATACTAAGTACTAATGCAATTAATAATACAAAACTTAAGGATAATGGAATTATATTTAAAAGTAACATAATTCCAATAGTTAATAATACAGCGAATTCTACTATAAATTGAAAATTATTTTGAGCTATTAAAAACATAAAAATTTTACCTCTAAATCATAAAATTTGTAAATTTGATATTTCATTTTAAAATTCTTTTTTTTTAAAATATTTAATAAATAAATATTATTCTAAAACTTTGAAAATAATATAAACTCATAGACTTATAAATTTATAAACTTTTATCTAAATCAGTTATAAAATATTATTTAAATGAATCTATTAAAAACTTTATTGAACATTAATCTAGGAGTTTGCAGAATATAACCATGTGATCTTCGAATCCATTATAATCTTTAACCGCATTAACACCATTTATGTGAACTTTTTCTCCTTCACTGTCAAATTTAAACCCTAATCTTTTATAAAATTCAATTGCAGTTAAATTTTCTGGTTTTGCAATTAAATAAATTCTATTACATCCTTTTATCCGTACGATATCTAGAAATTTCCATATTAAAGCTTTAGCTAAACCTTTTTTTCTCCACTCCGGTGATACACATAAAAGATGTATATAAGCATCCTGTAAATTTTCTTGGGATCTGAATCCGAGAAGAAAACCAATAATTTCATCTTCAGTAGTTTCTACTACAAAAGATGTGTTTTTAAAGAATTTAGTGAATATATGGTAAATAGAATTTCTTTCAGTAACCATAGGGGGACATTTAGGAGCTATTTCTGCTATCTTTAAGAAATCATCTTCTTTAACTCTTCTTATGTGAAATTCTTCCATTTATCTATCTCCATCATGATTTAGAGCATTAACTTTAAATAATATCAAGTCAAATGAATTAACATTAGGGCTGGTAGCTCAGTTGGTAGAGTGTCGCCTTGGCATGGCGGAGGCCCCGGGTTCAAATCCCGGCCAGTCCACTATTATTTTAAATAATTAAAATATTTATGCTGACTTTTTTACATTTAAATAATACATATTAATTATAGTATATTTTTATTTGAATATAATATTAAAAATTTATCTTTAAAATGAAAAATTTAATTCAATATTCCATATATATTATCTATCATAATATTCAACAAATCATCAGTTTTTATCTTTTTTTCACCATTATGATTCATAAGAAGCTCTAATGCCATATCCACAACTTCATCAACATTAGTGGATCTCTTCATAAATCCTTTATTAATATAATAACCATCAACTGCTAGGAGTTTTCCAGGATAACATGATATTACAGGAGTTCCAAGAAGAGCTGCTTCACGATTCATGGTTCCACCAGCACCAATAACCAAATCACACCTTTTCATTAAGCTAAAAGAGTCAACTGGTGGTTTTATAATGGTAATATTTTCTTTATCTGTAAATATTTCCTGCTGCTCCTTGAAACGAGGTATAATCAGTATATTAGCATAATCACCTAAAATATCAATTATTGGAGAGAGTACAGATTTCGTGCAGTCAGCTTCAAGATAAGAAGCAAGTACAGGTTCTGGTCTCATTAATATGGTTTTACCTTTCCTTAAATCTAAATCTAAATCCTCAAAAATAGATGGATTATATTGAAAATCATTAAAATGGATCACTTCAGATGTACCATTATACCTAACCAAAGCATTAGGTTCAGCACCATTTTTTAATAAATCCCACACATCCATTACATTTGGAATTACAATCTTATCACAAAGGGGCAATGTAAGTTTATTAGCAGCTATAGCATGTTCATTATCCAAAACATAAACACTAGGAATTCCTAATCCAAAAGAAACTCTAGGAAGTTCGATAGAATGTTTTGATACTGCAATATCAGGTTTTTCCTTAGCTATTATTTTTGAAAGTTTATAGACTCTTTCAGTGCTCTTAAGTAATTTTTGTTCTAAAGTAGCACCATGACTGCCCACTTTAGTGTATTGAATATTGAATATATCCAGAAGCTGAAGAACATCCCCGAATTTACGCGCGGTTATAAATACTTCTTCACCTTCATTCTCTAGATAATTAATGATACTCTTAAAAAACCAAGCGTGAGGTGCGTTTACGATGTCGATCCAGATTTTCAATTAAATACACCTAATTATCCATTCATAAAGTTTTCAATAACATTTATGATTTCATCCACACCTTTTTCCGTCTTTAAACTACTCTTTATTACAATCGCATCGGGATTAAGCATTCTAGCATCAGATGCCATTTTTTCTTCATCAGCATCAACTGCCTCGGCAATATCAACTTTATTAATCACCACTAAATCAGAGTCTTTAAAGATTAGTGGATGCTTCTCCACAGTATCATCACCTTCACTAACACTCACTACCACCATTCGAATATGACTACCTAAATCAAAATCTACAGGACAAATAAGATTTCCAACATTTTCGATGAATAATAAATCTATTTTTTCCAATGGCAAGTCTTCTAGGGCATGTTCCACTAAATGAGCATCTAAGTGGCATTCTTTACCTGTATTTAAGCCTACTACAGGTACTTTATATTGTTCGAATCGATTTGCATCAAACTTGCTAATTACGTCACCAGCTATAACTCCTATTTTAAGATTCATTTTTTTTATAAGAGTTTCTATTAGGGATGTTTTACCTGAACCTATAGCTCCTAGAACATCTACTGCGAAAACATTAGATTTATCAAGTATTTTCTGATTTCTCTTAGCTAACTTCTTATTCGCTACCATTATGTCATGCTGTATTTCTACTTCTGCAATTTTATGCATTTTAATCACTCTTCTCTATTTTAATATTTTTAACATTACATTCTCGTCCAGATGTAACCTTTAAATCCCTTTCACCACATTGAGGACATTTAACAATTATTAAGTAATGATCAGAATCATCTACATTTGTTAATCCTTTATAATCACAGGATTTACATTCTATTTCTACTGGAATTTCTTCTATATGAATTTCGGAATCCTCGAGTAGTGTATCTTCCGTTAAAACTTCTAATAAAAACTTAAGTTGATCTGGATTTAACATGGTGAGTTTGCCTATTTCTATAGTAGCTTCTAAGATTTTTTCTGCTTGATTTTTCTCTGCAGCATCTAATATTGTTTTCACCATAGCATCAGCCATGGAAAGTTCATGCATTTTAGGCCACCTATCCTCATTTAATAAACTAAATTTATTTTAAACGATAAATTCAGTTTTATTTAACTATCAATAAATCTCTTAAAAAAAAAGATTGCATAAATATCTATAAATTTTTTTTATAAATAAGCTTCATTTAAAAATTATTTAATGAATTTATTAAATTTAAATGTAATTTAAATACAAGAAATTTTTAGTAATTAATAGATAATATTTCTACTTATTTATATCATTTATTAACTTTAACTTTTACAAAATATTTGATTAATAATAAAAATGTTAATATAATCTGAAAAGTGATAATACTTGATTATTATGATTAATAATGAAGTTATATAAATAAAAAATTGTTTTCTATAAAGTTTAATTAATTAAAGTAATTTATCATATTATGAGTAAATAACTCTATTTAATAAATTTGAGAATTAAAAGTAATTTTAATAAATAATAATTTTTGACTATATTATAAAAAGAGTTATTATATAATTATGATAATCCATAAAAAGGAGTTAAAATCGTGTCAGCAAATATTAAGGAAGCTAATCTTCAAGCAATAACCCAAACTATTGCTTACATGGAAAAAAAAGATGAATGCGATGAATACATTCTAAAAAAATTAAAAGAAGAACGCAAAAAACTTTTAAAAGAATTAAATGTGTCTTTATAACACGATTAAGATAAGAAATAAACAAGAGAATATAAAAAACCTAAAAACTTTAAATAATTTTTTTTGAATAACAATTTATAATTGGTGATTTTTTTGATAATTGGAGGATCTGCTTCGCAAAAACTGGCTGCAAAAATTGCATGGGAATTAGGTGAAACCCTTTGTCCCATGGAAACCCATAAATTTCCTGATGGAGAACGATATATTAGAATAGGGGGAGATGTAACTGAAAATGCAGTTGTAATCCAATCAACTGGTTATCCACAGGATCAAAACTTAATAGAATTATTTTTAATTCTTAAAACTCTTAAAAGTATGAATCTTGAAAATGTGAAGGTTGTTATTCCATATTTTGGTTATGGTAGACAAGAAAAACGTTTCAGAAAAGGTGAATCAGTTTCAGCCTCGGTGATTGCTCAATTAATCGAAGCTGCCGGAGCTTCAGAATTCTATTCTATAAATTTACATGAGAATGGAATATGTGACTTTTTTGATATCCCCACTTATAATATATCTGCAATGCCCCGCATAGCTGATTATATTGGAGAAAGATTTGAAAATCCTTTAATAGTTGCTCCGGATAAAGGTGCTCTTCCATTTGCAAAAGAAATCTCGGATTTGTTGAAATGTGATTATGACCATCTAGAGAAAAATAGATTATCTCCAGATAAAGTAGAAACCAAAACAAAAAATCTGGATGTTAAAGGTAAGGAAACCATCATAATTGATGATATAATCAGTACTGGTGGTACTATTGTTAATGCTGCAAATATTCTAAGACAACATAATGCGGATAAAGTTGTTGTTTCATGTGTTCACCCTGTACTGGTAGAAGATGCATTACTTAAAATATTCACAGCTGGTGTGAATGATGTAATAGCCACTGACACTCTAAGATCTGATGTGAGTATGATCTCAGTAGCTCCGCTAGTTGCTGAAGCGCTACGAAAATAAAAAAATAGGATAAAAATTTAAAAAAAATAATATAAGATGTTTAACTGTTTAATCTGATTTTTTATTTGCAGGTTCCATGTTAACTGATCTGCCTTTTATTTTAGTACCTCTCATTTCTGAAAGAACGTCCTTGGCACTGTTTTCTGGAATCTCCACAAAGGAAAATTTATCATAAACATCTACTTTACCTATAACACTACTGGAAAGACCGGTTTTATCCGCTATAGCCTTTATTATATCTCTAGCTTTAGCTTTATCTTTACGTCCAACGTTCATGAAAAATCTTACCATATTTGATTGTGCACCAGTATCACCAAATTCTTCGGATGAACTGTTAACATTTTCACTATAATTTTCTCTGTTCATAGCCATTTTGACTAAGGCTGCTGCAATTTCAACAGATGTGTAATCTTCTGCAATCACTTTTTCTACGATGTGGATCTGTTTTTCAAGATCTTCAGTGTTTATTATGTTTTTAACATTTTTAAGGAATAAATCTGTCTTAACTTCTTGAACATCTCTTAGTGAAGGAATCTCCTGTTGCTCTATTTTAGTTTTAGTGTATCTTTGTATATTTCTAAGCTGGTAGATCTCCTTCCCGGAAACAAAAGTAATTGCTTTACCTTTTTTACCTGCTCTACCTGTTCTTCCAATTCTATGAACATAATATTCATCATCATTGGGTACATCGTAGTTAAACACTACTTCTATGTCTTCCACGTCAATTCCTCTAGCAGCCACATCAGTTGCTACTAAGACATCTATTTTTCCATTTCTGAATTTAGACATGACCCTGTCTCTCTGTTTCTGGGTAAGATCGCCGTGTAATCCATCTGCTAGGTATCCTCTTACTTGGAGATGACCTAATAATTTATCAACTCTTCTTTTAGTGTTACAGAACACTAGGGAAAGATTAGGATTGTATAAATCTAGTAAACGGGATAATAAATCCAGTTTCATTTTCTCCTTCACTTCAAAATAGATTTGCTGAGTTTCTGGAACCGTAAGCTCTTTAGGTACTACCTTCAAGAATTCCGGGTCTTTTTGAAATTTTCGTGTTAAATTTAATATGTCACGGGACATGGTGGCTGAAAATAGTAATGTCTGCCTATCTTCTGGGGTATCTCTTAATATTAACTCAATATCTTCCCTAAATCCCATATCTAACATTTCATCAGCTTCATCTAATACTACGATTTTCACGTAGTCCATTTTTAGTGTTCCACGCCGCATGTGATCCATTAATCGGCCAGGTGTGCCTATAATTATCTGTACACCTTTATTTAAAGCCTTAATTTGTCTATCTATTGGTTGGCCACCATAAATCGGTAGTACCTTAATTTTCTTCATGAATTTAGATAATGTCCGGAGTTCTTCTGCTACTTGTATAGCTAGTTCTCTGGTGGGACATATTACTGCGGCCTGAAGGGTGTTATCATCTGGATCCACCATCTCTAAAAGAGGTATTCCAAATGCTGCGGTTTTTCCAGTTCCAGTTTGAGCTTGACCTATCACATCTTTTCCTTCTAATATACATGGAATAGCTAGGGACTGTATAGGTGTAGCTTCTTCAAATCCCATATCTAAAACCGCTTGTTCGATATGGCTGGAAATATTTAAATCTTTAAATTGTTTCTGCATGTTAATTTTATCCTTCTTTTATTCAATTATTTAATTTTAATTTATATTTATTTTTAATTTTATATAATAATTAAGTAAATTATCACTAAAAAATTTCAATGATTAATATTTAATATTTGTTAAATATTAGTAAATATCTTAAAAAAATAGATTAAGAGTAAGATATACTGATGTATTAACTAAAAGTAATCATATTAAATGGGTACAGAATTAAAAAAATATTTTAAACTGTTTATAATATAATGTTAATTTTTTTTATTATAAAATATTTATCTATTTTATTATTATAATAAAATTAGTTTAAATAATTAATGAAAAAGAGAGTAATTCTCTCTCTCAAAAATAGGTTTAAACTTGTAAATTATTTTTTTTTTAATGAGTTGTGGGTTGCTTTAAAATTCCAGTAGGAACAATATCTGTGATCTTCCTCATCTTCTGCAGTAAACCTTTTTTACCTTTACCTATCAAAACATGTTCTAAAACATCACTTAAAGTTTCTACTGGGATAATTTTAACCTTTTTCTTATATCTATCTTCTATGAAAACGTCTTCCATATTAGTTTTAGGAATTAGAACTGTTTTAATACCAGCTTCAGCTGCAGCTTCTATTTTACCAGTTACTCCACCTACAGGAAGTACATCTCCCCGTACACTTAAAGAGCCTGTAAGAGCTACTGACTGATCAATTGGAATATTTTCCAATGCAGATACTACCGCGGCAGCAACGGAAACACTGGCACTGTCTCCTTCTACACCATCATAAGCTTGCAAAAATTGGATGTGTATATCATGATTAGCTATATTTGTACCTGTATTCTTTTTAATTAGTGCACTGACATTAGTTACGGCTTCTCTAGCAATTTCTCCCAGTTTACCAGTAGCAATTATTTTACCTTCTAAACTACTCTGTGCCGGTGCAGCCTCAGCAGCAATAGGAAGAATAATTCCACTTCTATCTCCTACTATTGCTAAACCATTCACTCGTCCTACTTCTACACCTTCAGATTTGAATATCCGGTATTTTTTCCTTTGCACAATGTAACGATCAGCTATCTGTTGTTCCAGAGTTCTAGCTAATCTTTTAGCACTAATAATATGTTCTAATGTTACAAATTCTGCTCCTTCACCCTTCGCTATGTCACCAGCAGCCCTTACAAGACCACCTAAATCTCTTAATTTAAGAGTTAGAGAATCTTTATTACCTGCCCTTCTTTGTGCTTCTCTAATAATCTCAGCTACAGCTTCCCGGCTGAAGTGTGGAATCCTACCATCTTTGGTAACTTCCTGAGCAACAAATTGAACGAGTTTATCCCGGTTCTCCGGTGTATCAGGCATGGAATCCTTCATAAAAACCTCATAACCATAACCACGAATCCTAGAACGTAAAGCTATATGCATTCCTTCTAGAATCTGTATATTACCAGAAGCAACTAAAACAAAATCACAAGGAACTTGTTGAGATCGTACCATTGCTCCACTACTGGTTTCGCTTTGTCCTGTTATGGAGTATTTTTTCTCTTGCATAGCGGTTAAGAGTTCCTGCTGGGTTTTCATATTCATGGTTCCAATCTCATCAATGTATAGTACACCCTTGTTAGCTTTATGTATCATACCAGCTTCCACTCGTTCATGAGCAGGTGTCCCTAATCCACCAGATTGATAAGGGTCATGTCTTACATCACCTAACAATGCGCCTGCATGAGCTCCGGTAGCGTCTATGAATGGGGCAGTTTTGTGCACATTATTATTAACAAGTAATTTGGGTACCATTACGGAAGTTCGTGGTTTCATCTGTTGTATTGCTAAGAACACAATTGCTGCTGCAATTATAGCGGCTAAGATTTGGTTAAAGGCGAATCCGGCTACTAGGATTGCACCTATGATGACCATCATCAACATGTTTTTTCTTTCTTCATGTCCCTTAGCTTTTATTTTATAATTAGTTACCACTTTTTTACCTTCGCCTGAAGGCATGGCTCCAATTAAGGGGTTATGATTATCCTCTGCGTTAGGGTAAACGAGTACATCTTGAAGTTCTTCTGGCGGTAAGAGTTCTGCCATTCCTTTAGCTAGCATAGATTTACCTATACCAGGCTCACCAATTAAAAGCACATTCCTTCTTTGTTTAGCTGCCTTTTTAACGGTTTCAGTGGCTTCTTCCTGACCTATGATTTGATCTATGATCCTATCAGGTACTTCGATGTCCCCTGAAGTTTTGTAACTTCTAAAATTAAGAGTTTCTTTAAATGAATTTGTTGAATTTGAACTTATATTTGCCATAATTCATGACAACCTCCTTTATTCGACAGATAAACAAAAAATAAAATTAAATTGTTTAATTAGTATGATATACTATATTGAATGTTAACTATTTATATTGAACATTAATCTTTTATAAAATTTTATTTAATATCTGATTTACTATATATATGTATGTTTTATTTTTTATAACTATTTTAAAGTAATTAAATTAATTAACAAAAAATAATATGAATAAAAGTTTTAATGAAATATTCATTTTAAGAGATAAACTAATGAAGAAACTATGTATTATATCATATACGATTTAGTTGAGGTAGAAATTTTTGTATTCTAAAAATAAAGCCAAATGTATAATGGTACAAGGGACATCATCTAATGCTGGTAAAAGTGTAGTAGTGACTGCACTTTGTAGAATATTCGCCAAAAGAGGATTCCAAGTGACTCCATTCAAATCTCAGAACATGTCGCTTAACTCGTATACTACAAATGAAAATGCAGAAATCGCTATGGCACAAGTACTCCAAGCAGAAGCTGCAGGACTGGAACCATCCTATCATATGAATCCCATCCTTTTGAAACCCAAGGAAGACTTCATCTCTCAAGTGATTGTTCATGGGAAACCAGTAGGAGACATGAATTTTTATTATTACCAGAATAACTTCCGAAAAGAAGCAATTAAAGCAATTAAGACATCCATTGAAGTTTTAAAAAATGAATATGATATAATTGTAATAGAAGGAGCTGGATCTCCCGCGGAAATAAATATGCAAGATGTTGATTTGGCTAACATGAAAATAGCAGAATTAACGGATGCTGATGTATTTTTAGTGGCTGATATTGATCGTGGAGGGGTTTTTGCATCCATAGCTGGCACATTTTCTCTTTTAAAAGAGGAGGATCGTAATAGGATTAAGGGAATTATCATCAACAAGTTCCGAGGTAATCTGGATATTTTGATGCCTGGAATTAGGCAAATTGAGGAGATTGTTGGTGTGCCTGTGTTAGGTGTTTTACCTTACGATGAAAATCTTAAACTCCCCGAAGAAGACTCGGCATCATTATCAGAACATAAATTTCAAGAAAATGAAAAAATATCTGTAGGAGTCATGCGATTTCCTAGAATAGCTAACTTTACAGATATAGATCCTCTGGAATATGAGCCTGATGTAGGAATAAAATTAATTGAATTAAATGATGATATAGGCAACGTGGATGCATTAATACTTCCCGGCACTAGAAACACCATAAGTGATCTGGTTGCAGTTCGTGAAGCTGGTTTAATAGATGAAATTTGTAATTTATCACGTGAAATACCCGTATTTGGCCTTTGTGGAGGTTATCAAATGTTGGGATCTAAAATTATCGATAATTCATTCAAAGAGTCTAAATATGGTACTGTGGATGGTCTGGGATTACTTGATGTTAAAACTCTTTTCGGTGATGAAAGTAAAATAATAACTCAAAGTCAAGGAGAATTACTGGGAAACGGAATATTTAAGTCTTTAAAAGGAGAATTGGTGAATGGTTACGAGTTGCATGAAGGAACAACTATCCTTAATGAGTCAAAACCATTCCTTCGAATTATTAAAGGATGTGGTAATCATCCAAAATCCCATTATGATGGAGCTGTAAATGGTTATGTTACGGGATCATATTTTCATGGTTTATTCCATAACTTCCGCCTTAGAAGATTCTTTACAGATTATTTAAGATTAGAGAAAGGATTGGATTCATTAGGATTTATTAAGGATGATTTCGAAGATATTAAAAAATTTTCTATTGATCGATTAGCTGAAATATTTGAAAATAACGTGGATATGGAGCTTATAAATCGCTTATTAGAATGAAAAATTCTATTTTTTTTCTGGGTTGCATTTTTAAGATAATATTTGCC
Source organism: Methanobacterium sp. (assembly GCA_015661405.1). GTDB lineage: Archaea > Methanobacteriota > Methanobacteria > Methanobacteriales > Methanobacteriaceae > Methanobacterium_A. Next base: position 1,963 of record JACWMK010000031.1, on the reverse strand, counting down.
AATGATTAGCCAATATTGACTATATTCCAAGCTTAATTTAACCAGAATAAAATATAGTAAAATAAAATATTTCTGAAAATATGTAAAAGTGGAAATAATAAGTTCTATTATCTACAATAAAACAAAAAAAGTTAATTTATTATTATTAATTTAGTTTGTAAATTTTTTCATAACGTCTTTAGAAAACTTTGATTTTACTAGAATTGAAACCTTATTACCTTTATTCAATACCATATTTGGTTTGGGAATAATTATATCACCATTTTCGTAAATTGCTACTATTATAAAATTATCAGTAGGACTAACATCACCTATTTTTTTTCCTATAACTTTATTATTTTCCAACGTGAGATCTAATAATTCTGCATCTCCTTGTCCAAGAACGATTAAATCTGCGATTTTAGGCCTTATTATCAGTTTTTCAAGGTAGCCTGCTGCAGCAAGTTCAGGACTTATAACTGAATCAACACCAATCTTTTCAAAAACAGATTTATGATTAGGATCACTTACCCTAGCAATAATCTTTGGAACATTATATTCCCTCACCATTACGCAGGCTAATAAATTAGCCTCATCATTTCCAGTGGCTGCCACAAAAACATCACTACCGCTTATATTAGCTTTTTCTAAAGTTTTAATGTCTGTTCCATTGCCATAAATCACCAGAGCATCTAATTCAGCTGAAGCATTACTACATAAATTTCCATCATTTTCAACTAGGGTAACATCGTGTCCATCAGAAATTAAAAATGAAGCTAGGTTGAGACCTACTCTTCCACCACCCATTATCACAACATACATAAACTTTCACCACATTAAATTGAGTTTTTTTTACAGTTAAATTATTTTATAGCACATTTCCTTTAAAGCGTTATCCCATAATAAAGCATTATTCTAATAATTAAAGCTCTATCATCGCTAATTTTCGTATTGTAGGGATTTTAAAGTAATTTTTACGGAACTAAGCTAGTAATATATTATGTTAGTACTTAAATTTTTCTATGAAAATCTATATTATTCAGTATCAGCTTTAATTTAATCCCCCCTCATAAAGGTAATGTAAATTTTTATTATATTTATTAAGAAGGGGTTTTTAGTTAAAAAAAAGATTAAATACACTATACATTTCGCAATAATTAAAAAAAAATAAAAAAAGTTGTAGAATTTATAATAATCTGCAATATAGTTTTACAACTTATGATAAGAATGGTAGGCCTATTGTTTGGATTACAATTATGGTTATAATGATTCCTATTACGACCAATGGTGTTCCTGCTTTGAATATCTCAGGAATACTAACATATTTAGTTCCATAAGCCATAGCAACTGTAGGATCTGCCATTGGTAACATGTAAGATAGTGAACATGCTATTGCTACAGGCACTGCGTAAAGTCCAATAGGTTGATGCTGAGCCGTTGCCAGGGTAACTGCAATAGGCACCAGTATAGCTGCCAATGCAATGTTAGACATTACCTGAGTAATAAGAACAGCTATTACCATTAACGTAACCATGATTAGTAATGTGGATGCGTGTGGTCCTAAGAATCCTACAATATAATTAACCAGCCAATTTGCAGCTCCGCTGTGAAGTAACGCCGCCCCTAATGAGAGTGCCCCTCCAAAGAATATTATAAGACCCCAATCAACACCTTCATGCGCATCATCCCAATCAATAACTCGGAATACAAATATTAACACTGCACCGATTAACGCTACTGAGAAACTGTCAAGACCATTCCATTGAGTGGTAACCCATAAAGCAATGGTAAACGCTAGTATGCCTATGGTGTACTTTTCATTCCTACTTATAGGACCTAAGCTTGCTTTTTTAGCGTTTACAGTTTCCATTCCACCGACTACACCTTTAATCTCGGATTTGAAGACAACGCCAAGCCATTTCCAGATGATAGCCATCAGGATGAATGCTAGTGGGAAACCGAAGATCATCCAGTTAACAAATGG
>JACWMK010000030.1 GCA_015661405.1 Methanobacterium sp. | reverse complement strand
GATAAAGTAGAATTAATAATTATGGGTGGTACATTTCCCTCAAACTTTTTATGTTACCAAGAATGGTTTGTAACTAAATGCATTCAAGCTATGAATGATTTTGGAATAAAAAGTCGATACAATGTTTCACAGAGTAATATTAAATTACATCCTGATGACTTTAAGTATCTTGAGGATGTGCAGAAATTTAATGAATCATCCCCGGTCAGATGTGTGGGCATGACATTTGAAACACGTCCAGATTACTCTAAAACTCAGGATATAGATCGTATACTGCAGATGGGGGGCACCCGGGTTGAATTAGGTGTTCAAACCATCTACAATTTTATATACAAACGCATTGAAAGAGGTCACAGAGTAGAAGATGTAGTGGAATCTACTCGTATTCTAAGAGATTCCGGGATTAAGGTAGCAATGCATCTTATGCCAGGCTTATTTTCAGATCAAAAAAGGGACCTGAGAATATTTAAACGAATATTCTCCGATGAAAAATTTAAACCTGATATGCTGAAAATATATCCCTGCCTCGTTATTGAAGGATCTAAATTATATGAATTATGGCAGAAAGGTGACTATCAACCATACACTACTGAGGAAGCTGTAGATCTCATAGTTAAAATTAAAAAATTCCTACCCAAGTGGGTGCGCACCATGCGCATCCAACGAGACATTCCCTCACCCTTAATAGTGGCTGGAGTAAAAAAATCTAATCTGGGTGAATTAGTTTATCAACGTCTTCATGAAGAGAATATAAATTGTCAATGCATACGTTGTCGTGAAGTAGGTCATCAAGCATTAAGTGGATTAACACCTGAATTAGATCATATTAAACTTTTAAAAGAGGAATATCATGCAGGGCAGGGTAAGGAAATATTCTTATCCTACGAGGATGTTAACTCGGATATTATGATTGGATTTATAAGGCTTAGAATACCCTCAGATAATGCACATCGTAGTGAAGTGGATGATAAAACAGCCATGATAAGAGAATTACATGTTTATGGTTCCATGGTACCATTAGGCAGTAAAAGAGATGGATCATGGCAACATCGAGGATACGGAGATAATCTTCTGTCACAGGCAGAGAAAATAGCCTCTGAAGTTTACGATAAAAAGAAGATACTCATAACTAGTGGAGTAGGAGCAAGAAATTATTATCGGAAATTCGGATATGAAAAGGAAGGTCCTTATATGTCTAAATTAATTTAGGAGTTGAATATATGATATTGGAAGAATTAGCTCAAATGATTGATCAAACCAATGTGAAGAGTGATGCTACAGAAGATGACATAAAAAAGCTGTGTAGTGAGGCTTTACAATACAATTTCGCCAGCGCCTGTGTAACCCCCACTAATGTTGTACTAACATGGAAACTATTAAAATATTCAGATGTGAAGGTATGTGCGGTAGTTGGATTTCCCCTAGGTATTCAAACACCTAAAACCAAAGCTTTTGAGACTATGGAAGTAGTTTCTAAAGGAGCTGATGAGATTGATATGGTTATGAATATAGGTGGATTAAAATCTAAACGTGATGAACTGGTTAAAGAGGATATTCAAGGTGTGGTGGAGTCTGCAAGTGGTAGAATTGTCAAAGTGATATTAGAAACCGCTCTTTTAACTGATGCAGAAAAAGTGAATGCTTGTTTAATAGCTAAAAAAGCTGGTGTAGATTTTGTAAAAACTTCAACCGGATTTGGAGGATTATCCGGCGCCACCATAAAAGACGTGTCTCTCATGCGGAAAACAGTCGGGGCAAAAATGGGTATTAAAGCAGCAGGAGGTATAAGAGACCTTAAAACAGCCATTGCAATGATAGATGCAGGTGCAACTAGAATTGGTACTTCAACAGGTGTAGAAATAATGAAAGAGCAGATAATATAGGGAATATAATTTGATTTATGGGAAATAAGAGATTTATAAATTTATACGATATTATGTTTATAATATCAAAGGGGGATTTATTTGATGGATGAAAACTATGAAAGAGCTAAAAGAAGAGTTCAACAGTTAAAAGGCTTTTATATACATTTAACTGTATTTATTATTATAAATATATTTCTATTCATCGTTAATTTCTTAACAACTCCCGGTCTATGGTGGTTCTTATTTGTTACATTATTCTGGGGAATAGGTCTCCTTTTTCATGGATTATCAGTTTTCAGCAGACGAGGCATGTTCTCCAAAGAATGGGAAGATCGGAAAATTAAAGAATACATGGAAAAAGAGAAAGAATAGATACAACTTTATTTTTGAATAAATATCTTTTTTTTTAATTTAAAAGAGAATAATCAGAATATTTTAACAAGGTGAATTTTTATGAAATTAGAAATAGAAATAATAGGAAAAGGAAAAGCACTTGCAGAATTTGATGATAGGAATCCTGAAACATCTAAATTAATTTATGAAACTTTACCTTTAGAAGGTAATGCACAAGTCTGGCTGGAAGAAACTTATTTTCAAATACCTATAAGTTTAGATTATGAAAACCCGTCTTCCACATCAGAGAAGGGAGATTTATCTTACTGGCCACCCGGATCAGCTTTCTGCATATTCTATGGAGAATCACAACCAGCATCAGCTGTAAACCATATAGGTCATGTTACAGAGAATCTAGAACTATTTAGAGATATTAAAGATGAGGATAGAATTATATTGAGGAAAATATAATTCAACTGCATAAATTTATTATTAATTTATAAAACTTAATTTGTATATAATCGCGTTCTATATTTAGCTTTAAAACTAAATATAACTGAATAATTCATTTATGAATTTATTTGGGGAATTTTAATGTCTGTAGTTAGCAGAAGACAAAGGGAAAAAGAGCAGAGACGTAAAGATATTATTAACGCTGCGGAGAAACTATTCTTTGACCGGAGCTATGATAACGTTTCAATGAATGATATTGCCAAGGAGGTTGAGCTCAGTAAAGCCACACTTTATCTTTACTTTGATAATAAAGAAGCTCTTTTTTTCATAATCGTCCTGCGAGGAGTCAGAATTTTAAATACTATGATTAAAGAAAAAGTAGATGAAAGAGAAACTGGTATTGAAAAACTTATTGCATTCCGTAAAGCTTATACAGACTTCGTAAGTAATTATTCCGATTATTTTAAAGTTTATAGTTATTTTCAATCAGGCAGATTCGACCTAGAAAGTATAGTTAATAACGTTTATTTACAGGAATTTTCAGAAAATAAGCAATATTCTATTATTGCATCCATCTTTCCCCCGCCTTGTCCATCTTTTAGTGAATATGCAATAGACATAATCAATTTAGGTAAAGAAATTTTTGATTTATGCTGCGACTCTATTAAAAAGGGTGTTGAAGATGATACTATACAATCCAATGTGAATCCTGTGGAATTGACAGTCTTATTAATACTGCTTTCTGAAAGTACTGCAAATATACGTCCTGATATGATGAAAGAGTTAGAATCTAATGGAATCAATAAACATAAGTTCGCAAGCGATTTGGATGATTTGCTGGGTAATATGATCCAGCTTAGATTATCCCGTAATTCCTAGAATCAAGAGAAAAAAATATATAAAAAAAATATTAAATTCCTGATAACAAGCCTCTTTTTTTAATAAATTATTATTTAAAAATAATTATTTTAAAATATTTTTATGACTTTAAAATATCCCTATATTTGAAATTAATATTTTTATATTAAAATAGTCTTTTCTTCTACGAATAAAGATTTTTATTATTGAATATATTATCGAAATAATATTTGCTCTTTTCATTATTAATTTATAAACCCGAAAACATTAAATATTTAATGACCAACGGTTATTATATAAATAATAGTTATTTTATAACCAATAGTAATATAAAGAAAATTTGATAAAAATATAATTTCTTTCTTCAAAAAAAATAGTGGAATCATAAATTAGGGAATAATACCGCAGTGCTCATTCACATATGATTTGGTAAGATAAATGAAACAATGATGAGTTATAAAATGGATATTGAAACTAGTAAAATAAAAATAAACGAATCTTTATGTACTGCTTGTGGAAGATGCGTGAATGTATGTCCTCCAACATATGGTGTTTTGTTTCAAGAAAATAAATACAGCGTGCCCAAAATTCGAGAAGAAGAATATTGTGTTTCTTGTGGCCATTGTACTGCCATATGTCCGGAGGGTGCATTATCACATAAGGACTTTCCAAAAGACAGTATTAAACCAATCCACACAACCTTGTATCCTAATACTGAACAGATTATATGTTTACTTAAATCAAGACGTTCTATCAGAGCATTCCAGAATAAACCTGTAGAAAAAGAATTAATGGAATTAATCATAGATGGTGCAAAAACAGGACCCAGTCCACATAACGCTCAAAGAGTAGAATATGTGGTTGTGCAGGATAAAGAAACACGAAAAAAAATTATAGAAATAGTAGCTGGAATTTATGGAAAAAATATTTTTTTGATGAAAAATCCGAAAGCACTTGAAAAAATGCCGGAAAGTATTCAACAAAGAATAAAAACAGCTATACCACAACTAAAAATTATGGAAAGAGTTTTAAACACAATAAAAACTAATAATGATATTCTTCAACGTGGCTCACCATCTATTTTAGTTTTGAATGCTCCTAAAAATCAAAATGACCCATTTGGACCAGAGATTGATGTTACAATTGCCCTGCAAAATGCATCACTAATATGCTGCAGTTTGGGGCTGGGCAGTTGCGAACTAGGATACCTTGAGATTATTGCCAAGAAATTCCCAGATATACAAGATCTACTCGGTATTCCGCATAACCATCTTATTTATGGAATAATTGCCATTGGGTACCCAGAATATACATTTAAAAACTGGATTAAGAAGAAATCACCTCAAGTGACGTGGAAATAATAGAATTTAAAATATCAACCATAAAAAAAACCATTTACTAATAAATCAGATTCAGTTTATGAAAAAAATATATTTCATTTCGTATGTAGTTCCTGGTTTGAAATAATGATATACGGTACTGAAATGTTTAATCTGTTGCGTTTTCACAGGATTGTGAATTTTAAGCACAGAAGAAATTATTTAAATTTTTGTTTTATGGAGGAGGGATGTTTATGAAAGTATTAGCAATTAATTCAAGTCCAAATAAAGATAAAGGAAACACAGCATTAATTCTTAATCCATTTTTAGAAGGAATGAAGGAAGCAGGAGCAGATGTCGAGCTTTTGTATACGAGCGATCTTAAGATAAATCCCTGTATGGGAGATCATGCTTGTCAGTTCAGGACGCAGGGTATATGCATTCAGGATGATGATATGAAGTGGGTTTTGCCGAAGATAATCTGGGCTGAAATTTGGATTTGGGCCACACCGGTTTATGGGAGTGGCGTGACCGGTCCCATGAAGACATTAATAGATAGGATGCTCCCAATGGCAAATGCTATGATTGAAGTACGTAATGGTCGCTTAAGACATCCCCCTCTGACAAAAGGAAAGTCTAAGAAGGTGGTGCTTATATCAACTTGTGGTTTCCCAGAAATGGAAACTTTCGACCCCATGTTGGTCCATATTAAAGATAAATGCGCTAATACGAATGCGGAGTTTTCAGGAGCTCTTCTTAGGCCAGCAGGTCCGGCAATGGCATCTATGCTGAAAAATGGTGCACCGGTTAAAGATATCTTCGACGCCGCTAGAGAGACTGGCCTACAGCTCATTTATGATGGTAAAATATCTGAAAAATACCTTAAGATAATCAGTCGCCCCATCATATCAAAAGAAGCTATCATGGAAATTGTCAATCGAAATGTACAGGAAAAATGATGCAAAAAAACCAGCTAATGTAAATTTAACATGTCCAACATAGTACTCAAGCCAATAAAAGCGCAAATAAAAAAAAGAGACTCAAATACTAATTTTTTTTTAAAAGATTTCATTATTTTTTTGTTTTATTCTAACTACAATTAATTATTATTAAATAAACAAAAGAACAATACATATTATACGTTTTAAATCTGTCAATTCTAACAAGGAGAGAATTAGAAAGGAAGAACGAAGGAAGAGTATTTTAAAAGCCGCGGAGAAATTATTCTTTTTTATGAAGGATATAGGGAATGAATTAAAGTTAAGCCGATCCACTTTTTATCTTTATCTTGAATAATAAGGAAGAATTTTTTTTTAATCTGATAATCGTGGGCGTATTATGTGTTATATTATTCGGGATTGATGTTGCTGTTTTCAACCGGAAGGAGGATTAATTAATCATCTTTAAAATTTTTTGATTTGAAAAAAAATTTTTTAATCTTATTTTCAATATTTATATTAATTATATAAATGTAAAAAATTTTAATTTTGTTTAATAGATTTTGAACTGTTTAACTATAATTTTTAAATAAATATAATGAAAATTTATAATTCTAAAATTTTTTTTTATAAGTAAAAAAATAATCAATTTTTTTATTAAAAAAGATCTTTTTTTTAAGCATCGAATTTTTTTTGTATAAACAGAAAGCTAATATAAAATGAAAATCATCGAATAAATATAAAATTTTTTTTTTAGGATTTGAATTATGATAAAATTTTTGAAAAACACCTGCGAATGTTTAATTCCTCATTTCTGGGCTATAAAAATATTTAGTTTACTACATATGAATTAACTTAAAGAATTTTTTTAGGATTATTATAAATATTATTGGAGAAGATTAATGTTAGATGTAGCTTTTAAAGATTTTAAAGCCAAAAAAGGCCGTGCGGTCATGTGTATCATTGGTGTGATGGCATGTGTTTTACTTATTGGTGTTATTAATATGGTTTTATATGATATGCAATCTGGTCTTAAAGGAGATTTAGGTACAGTTAATGGAAAATTATATTTTGAGCAGAATGGAACTGCTTTTCCTCCGGCGGGTAGTGTTATAAGTGAAAGTCTTGGTGATCAAGTACTCAATAGTAGTGGTGTAGATACGAGTAAGAGTACTGAAGCATTATTTGCACCATTAACAGGTAGTATTACTTATAGTGAAAGTACTCCTGTTATGGTTGTTGGTTTAACCCCAGGTAAAGAACAATCTTTCATTGGAAACGCTACAGTGAACGGTTCAAGTTCATTAGTTGGTGAAGGTAATAATGCGGTTATAATAGGATCTGATGCTGCAAAAACTTATAATGTCACAGTGGGTAGTACCTTAACGATTAATGGTAATCAATTTAAAATAGTAGGTGTCATGGATAAGGTTGGTACTGGTTTTCCTTTAACTATTGATAATTCACTGGTTATGCCTCTTTCTTATGCACAAAATGTCTCGGATAGGCAGGGTCTTATTTCAACTGTTATTATAGTACCAAATAGTCAGTATTCAATGCAAACGGAGATTAATAATTTGGAGAATTCGTATCCTAAATATGATGTTTACTCTCAAAAAGATGCTCAACAAACTATAAATAATAATTTAGCGGAACCAGACATTTTTATGAATATGATAATAGTCATGATATTCGCAGTATCTACTGTTTTAATTATGAATATGACTATGATGACTGTTAAAGAGAAAACAAAGGATATTGGCACGATGAGGGCTCTGGGAACAAAGAAGAAATCAATTATGCTTTTAATTGTATATGAATCATTAATCCTAAGTTCTATTGGGGGTATTATTGGAATCTTACTCATATCCCCCGTATATAATGTAATGGGATTGATGATGGGTGCTACTAGCTTAAATTTCACCATGCCATTCACTGTACTGTTACAAGTAATATTGATAATATTCGTAATAGGAACACTTTCAGGATTACTTCCAGCTTACATGGCTACTAAAATTAGTCCAATAGAAGCTTTAAGATATGAATAAGTTTTTATTAATCTAGAATATCCGGGATTGATCAAAAATTTTAATGAAAAATTTAGTTAAATGGTAAAGAATTCTAGAAAAGTTAATCACCACATTATATGATAACCAGACCTAGATTGAGGAAGGAAATTGAATAAATAAATTTTCTTTCTATCATATTTTTTCTAGTAATATAAAATAAATGCAATTCATATTAGTTTGATTAATTAAATACATGGAACATACATCCAACTTCAAAATAAAATTAGAGTGAGGTATCCTGTAAGATATGTTATATTTTATTATTTCCAATTTAAAGTAAAATAAAATTTATATATAGTCTATGAGATGTCAAAAAGATTTTTTATGGATCATGAAGTCTCTAGAGCGTTTACGTTTTAAATTTGTAGATGAAATAATATTATATTTTTTTTGTATTAATCTGAGAATACTTACATTTAACCCCTCCTTTAGTAAAATATATGATAGGGATTGCTCAATGTATTCAAATTATAAATTTGTGAATAAAGTTTTTTAATTCATAAAAAAATAATTTGGGAGAAGTAAGGATGGAAAAAATTGATGATTTTAAATCTTTAGAAAAAGTGGCTTTAGATTTAGGAGTTGCAGATGCAAAAGTTATCCATATAGATAGAGTGGTTGTTGAGGATAGAGTACGTCTTAGATGTATGGTTGGTTGTCCTATTTATGGTAAGAATCTGAAATGCCCTCCATACACACCGAGTGTGGAGGAATTTAGGAGGATTTTAAGTGATTATAGTTTCGCGATGGTTATTAAACTTAATTCATCCGAGTTAGTTAATGAACTAAGTGAAGAATATAATATTAATAGCGAGGAAACTAGAATAAGTGATTTAGATCAGAGTAATATAACATCATTTTCGACTGATATCGTTGATGATTACAAAACTAAGTTAACGATACTTTTAGAGCTTGAGAGGGCTGCATTTAACCGTGGATATACTTTTGCTACAGTATTTTTTGGTGGGTGTTGTAGACTTTGTGAAAAATGTAATGTGGATAATGGAGAGTGCCAATATCCGATCATGTCACGTTTCGCATCTGAATCTATGGGTATTAATTTAGTTAAAACAGCGAAGAATGCAGGAATGGAATTAAAATTTAATCCTAAAGTTCCAACTGCAATGGCTGTAATGTTAATAAATTAAATGTAAATACGAAGGTAATTATTTTCTCTTTGAGATTTATGAATTTCAGAAATTGAATATCATATGGTTTAATTGTAGTGAACAGGTAATTGTTTTATGGTAACTCTATTTTCCTGAAGTAATAGATATTACTATTATCCTTAATTAAAGAAAAAAAATAGAATTCCTATACTAATGATATTAAAAGAGTTAAAGAATTAACTATGAAGTTAGAAAGCATGGAAGAATCTATAAAGAATAATTAGCGTAACTTAAAGTAAAATACGAGTTAAAATAACAGAATTAAGAAAAATATTTAAATAGATTAAATGGATTATCTAAAATCTTTATAGAAAAATAGCTTACTTTTAGATTAAATTTATTTTAATTTTACATTTTTTTATTTAGAATTAAGATTAGATTAAGAGTATAAAATAAATAATTATATTATTAAGAAAAAAATGAGTGATTCCTTGTGTCAGATATAAGTTTAGATACTAAATACGTTGAAAAAGTTTTAACTGAAAATAATTATATTCCTGATGATAATATTATCACTGTAATGTTTTTAGCTTTATCACTTAAAAAACCTGTTTTAATTGAAGGACCACCCGGTACTGGTAAAACAGAGCTTTCTAAAGCCATATCTAGAGCTTTTCAAAGAGATTTTTTCAGAGTTCAATGTTATGAGGGTATCACTTTTGAGCAGATTGTAGGGGAATGGAATTATCAAAAACAATTGTTAAGTCTCGAAATGTCAAAGATTAATAAAAGTGGAGAAGATGTATTCCGTGAAGAATTTTTCATTAAAAGACCATTATTATCATCCTTTATGAATAATAAAGCTTCAGTTATTTTGATTGATGAGATTGATAAAGCTGATGAAGAGGTGGAGAGTTTCTTACTTCAAGCATTAGGAGAGAAACAAATCACAGTTAATGATTTAGGTACTTTTGAACTTCAAAATGATTTAATGGTAATAATGACTAGTAATTCTCAGAGGCAGCTTCTTGATGAGACTAAAGACCGTTGCCTTTATTTATATATTGATTACCCTAATTTTGAAAGGGAAGTTATGATAGTGAAATCCCATACACCGGAAGCTCCTTCAAAGTTGATTGAAAATGTTGTTAAGGTAATTCAGAGTATAAGGAAATTGAATCTTATTAAAACACCTTCAATTAGAGCCTCTGTCGATTGGGTTAGAAGTTTGATTATTTTTAATAATGGTAATTTAGATGAAGATTCTTTTGAAAAAACCATTAATGTAGTTATAAAAAATGAAGATGATAAGAAGAAAGTATTAGAGAAAATTAAAATAAAATAAATAAAAATTTTTTGGATATCACGATATGATTAATGATATAGTTAAGTTTTCTAATGTTTTGAGGGATAATGGGATTCCCGCTAGTATTAGAAGCACTGAATTAGCATGTAAAGCTGTTTCCATAGTTGATAAAGAGGAAATTAATTTAAAGGAAGCTTTAGCTTGTATTTATCTTAAAGATCAAAGGCAGAGAAAAAAATTTGATGAATCATTTGACTCCTTTTTCAATAAAAAAACTGATAAAGAAGATAAAATTCCATCCGGTTTTGGGGATAAATCAAAATATATTAAAAAGTATAATATGAGTATTAGCACTAAAAAGGTTGCTTATTTTGATTCTAATAATAAATATTTACAATATAAAATAGATTATATTAAAAATAATTTGAATGATATAAATGATAATGCCGATAAGGAGGGTAATTCCGAGCTTTTAAAAAGTAATATTCAAACTTTGAATTCACTTCAACCTGAATTAATTGATTTATGCCAGAAACTCGGCCGGAAAATCGCCACTAAAAGAGTGCGGAGATATAAGCAATCTAAAAAACGGAAACCTGATATTAGAAGAACGATTAGACATAATTTAAAGCATAGTGGAACTCTACTGGAACTCATTAAAAGTAAACCTAAAATAAAGAAACAAAATCATTTCTTCTTAAGCGATGTTAGTGTTTCCTGTGATTGGATTAGTATCTGGTTTTTCTGTATGGTTTATGCTGCTCAAAACTCGTTTAATCATGCTAGAGTATTTGAATTTACCAATAAAACTGCCGAGGTTTCATCAGCCCTCGGAGAACTTAATATAATTGATGCTTTTATTAAAGTTTTAGATATTAGAAAGAAGAATTCTATGATTAGAGGAAAATCTAACATGTATACTGCCTTTGAAGACTTCACTAAGCAAGTTAAATTGAATAATAAATCATATGTATTGATTTTAAGTGATTGTCGTGATTGGGCTGGACCTAAATATGATGGTGAACCGTTAAGTGCTGATTTTATTAAACAAATGTCTAGAGCTGCTAAAAAAGTTTTAATATTGAATCCAGAACCTAAAAATAAATGGAATGTAGCTGATAGCCGTGTTTCAAGTTATAAAAATGCCGGTGCAGAAATATTTGAAGTTAGTGATTTAAAACAACTTGCTGATTTAATAACTAAAATTTAAGGATTTATATTTTTTTTAAATACTTTTACTTTAAAAATGAATCAATTATTTCTTATCATATCCAATAACAATAATTATAGAATTACGGGGATTTGAATTAATTATTTAAATATTGTTTCTTTTTTTAATTACTATATGACAAGAATCAGCTCCTGATGCGATTGTACTATGTATGTTAATATTATAATCTTCTAAAGTACTTACAATTCCCCTATCTCCATCCATAGCTATGTCACAGAGTTTTGATATATCTTCTTCATTATCTGTATGTTTTAACCATGCTGCCACTAGTGGACAGTAATTAAATTCTAAAATAAATTTTTCATCCGTTAATTCTATTGTTTCAGCTTCAAAAACTTTTTCAGCTGTATCTGAAATTAATATATTTGAAAAATCTTTAAGGTTTTTAATATCATTAAAATTTGTATTACCATGAAAGCACCCGCATTTAAATATAGCTCTTCTGGCAAATGAATCCCAATCGAGTCCTTCCTTTCTCGCTTCATCAAGAAGTAAATAGAACCATGTTGCTCTGTGTTCAATTGCAGCTCTGTTTTCTAAAACTTTTTTATTGTTTATTTTGCTTTCATTTTTAATATTCATTGTTTAATCACATCATTAAGTGAATTTATCAAATTCTATTCAAATTATTTTTAATTCGATAAATTATTATTTTCTCCGAAATTTTTCGGATTTTACTCTATTAAATTAACTATTCAGTTTTTTTTGGATTATTCTTAATCAAAGATTTGATCTTAGATTGAATTATTTCAAGGTCTGTTATCTTTATCATGTCTACTATTTTTACTTGATTTCTAAATCTTTCAATGTCTTCGTAGGAAATATTTTCGATTAATGGCATTGGTCCTTCAGAAACTATTATACTTTTTCTTTTGGTATCAATACCATTTTCAAGTAAAGCTTTTATTGTTTTGCCTGTCATATGTCCTTGGACTTCAGCACCGCATAGAATCAGAAATTTTATATTCGGATTGGAAATAAGTTTTTTTATACCTATATTTGCAGTATATAAAGCGCCGATATGGCAGCTCCTGCTTTAACAGGCATGTCTCCTATTTGAGAGCTAAGAGTAACTACTGCCACTGGAATTTTTCCACCATCCAATTGGGTTTCATCTCATTCTATTATAATTAATTAGTTAAAATAAAAGGTTTATATAAAAATATTTTTAAAAAAGAAATATTAAGTATAAGTTTCTACTGTTAAAGTGTATTCTGACATTTCTTTTTCTGTTGGTATTTCTTCTCCATGTTCTTTTAAGTTATCTATATATAATTTAATTGCTTTCTTCGCCATCTCTACAGCTTCTTCTATAGAATGTCCATAAGTAACACAGCCTGGAAGTGTAGGGATTATAGCAGTATATCCGCCTTCTGGCTCTTTTCTAAGTAATATCCGATAATTCAATGATTTCATAATAATTCGCCTTTTTTTTAATCTTTTTTTTCAAGTTTGAATAATTTTTTTTATAATTATTGATTTCTTTTTCATAGTTAAAGAATAATTATGCTAATAAATTGAATAGGATGAAATCCTAATGAAACTGAAAATAAATTAATCCAGAATATTGAGTTAAAAAAATAGAAATATGTAGACTGATAATAGTTTCGGTTTATGAAATATTAATAAGGAAAGAAATCATTTTTAGTTCAAGATTTAGAGCAACTAAAAACTAATTTTTTTAAGTGAATATAGATTATAATCTACTTTAAAAAAAAATTCTTTTAATTAATTCGGGCAATGCAATATTTACATAATGATAATTCATCTTTTATAAATACTTTTTTTCCAGTACAATAAAAGATATCATCCTTTTTATATACCATGGTTCCATTGGAAAATTTAATGCCTGGGGGATGTAAAGGTTTTTTAGCGATGAATATTAAGTATAATGATATTATTTTGATGAATTCCCTGAATTCTTCATCATCAGGAGCGTATAATCTAAAATAATTATCGATCCTATTCTTTAAATCCTTTAATTCATCTTCATTAACTTCATCATCCAATTCTCCATATGATGAATTTATTATCTCATAATAAGTCTCCAAATTATATTTGGACATAATATTTTCTATAGACATATCTTCTTCGTTAAAAGACAATTCATTATGCTTTACTTTAGATTTATATTTTTCCATATGTTTTTGGAGTTTTATAAATAATGCTGAACTTTTCATTTTTTTTATTAAGTTTTGATAAACTAATTTATTTTATAACAATTTTATTAATCAGAAAATGTGAAATAAAAAAAAAAATAAATTTATTCATAATCTAAATCTTTTAATTCTTCTTTCCAATCTTCTTTTAATTTTCTTAAACTCTTTTGGAGCTTTGCAATTTCAGATGATAACTCATTATTCCTTTTCATATATTGATATAAATATTCTTCATCTTCTGTTTGTTGTTGATTAATATCTAATTCTTCAATTTCTTCAAACTTTACATATCCAGTTATATGTCCTAATGCAAGATTATGTTGAAGTATATGATCCTCCACATGTCTAAGACTTTCAAAAGCTTTATTCTCTTCATATAATTCAGCTAATCTTTGCTCATCTTCTAAAAAAATTTTAATTTGATCTTCCCAAAACATTGAAAATAATCCCTCCACTAATAATCTTTATTACATTCGTTAAGATGATTTTTATTTTTTTGAAATAATTATAATGATTTAATGTTTTTGTATAATGTATCCCTTTCTGCAGGTGTGCGCCCTAAATTCTTAATTACTCTCTGAAAGTTAGATGGTGTGGTTTGTACTCCATGTTCTGCCCCTGCAGATTTGGATATGTTTTCTTCACCTAATGTTCCCCCTAGATCATTTGCACCGGCTGTGAGGCAGACTTGGGCAAATTTGAATCCTAATTTCACCCATGATACTTGTATATTCTTTATAAGATCACCAAACATGAGTCGAGCTACTGCATATACTTTTAGATCCTCTATTCCAGTGCTACCGGGATTAGAAATTCCCTGTTGGTATATAGGTGTCAAACGGTGCATGAATGTTAAAGGCACAAATTCCGTGAATCCGCCGGTCTTCTCTTGTATTCGCCTTAAAATATCCATATGTTCCACTCTATGCCCTGAATTTTCAATATGACCATACATCATTGTACATGTTGTAGGTATACCAGTTTTATGTGCAGTTTCCACTACCTCAATCCATTGATTAGTACTCATTTTAGTTGGACATAAGACTTTCCGTATATCATCATTCAAAATTTCAGCAGCGTTACCAGGGATAGAATCAAGTCCTGCTTCCTTTAACATTTTAAGCTCGTCTTTAATGGATATACCTGCTTTATCTGCTCCGTAAAGTATCTCCATCGGAGAGAAAGCGTGTATATAAATATCTGGAAGTTCAGCTCGAAGTTTTTGAAGTAGTTCCTGATAAAAATAAGCATCAACATTTGGATGTAATCCTCCCTGTATACATACTTCAACAGCTCCATTATCCCAAGCTTTCCGAGCTCTATCCACCACTTCTTCAATTTTTAGAAAATAAGCCTCCTTTTCATCCTCATTTTTTCTGAAAGCGCAGAATCCACAGCTTCCAGTGCAAAGGTTAGTGAAGTTTATATTCCAATTCCGGATGTAAGTGACTCTATCTCCAATTATTCGCCCCCGTAATTGATCTGCTGTTATTAATAGAGCGTAAAGCTCTTTTCCTGTGGTTTCCATGAGTTTGAATGCTTCTTGTTGTGAGATTCTGTTTTTCATGGATTTTTCCAGTATCTCTTCTATCTGAGGGTCAATGTCTAGTCTCTCCATCATGGCATTTGATATCAAACTTTGTACCCTTATATGTTTTGGTTGAATGATGATCTGTTTTTTTTAATGGATAGATTATATACTGTGGTCAAAAAACTTATTAAAATCGATAACTTTAAATATCTTAGGGTCCTAGCTAAATTTGGAGGTGATAATATGGCTGAATTACCAATTGCTCCAGTGGGAAGGATCATAAAAAATGCTGGTGCACAAAGGATAAGTGATGATGCAAAAGAGGCCTTAGCAAAATCCTTAGAAGAAAAAGGGGAAGAAATAGCTAAAAAAGCCGTTGAACTTGCAAAACACGCTGGAAGGAAAACTGTAAAAGCAGATGATATTGAATTAGCTGTTAAAGCAGCTTAATTCATCTCTTTTTTTATATCTCTATATTATTGGATAGTCATTTACTAAAAAAAATGACTATAAAAAAATTTTTTTTATTTAATAAAATTTAAAAAATAATAATGATCTCTATTTTTTTATTTTTACTTTTAAAAAGTAATCTAAAATTTAAATAAGATAAATAATTTATAATTTAAACGAAATAAAGGATTTAAGTATAAATTTAATATCATTAAAAAAGTTTAAGTCGTTTTTTTTAATCAAATATTTCATCAATTTTTAGTGACTGGTATTCTTCACTTTCTTCATCAGTTAATGAGATTAAATATTTTTCTCCATTTTCTAAAATTGCTATAGCAATGGGTGTAATGGATTCAAACCAAAATTTGTCCTCAAACTCAAAAGTTGAAACTTGAATCATTGGATAAATGATTCTGTCACCTATTTTCAGAGCTTCACCCTTCAAAATCTTTTTTTTAAAAAATTCTTTTCCAAATTCAAATTCTGAACTCATTTTTGACATTACCCCATAAAAAAAAAGCTTTATTATAAATGAGAAAAATTAAAATTAAATTTAAATTTACTTATTTAAATTTCTGATACTTCCCACTAAATCTCGAACCGGTTTTTTTGTGAATGCTTTTAAAGATGCTATAACAATCCATAAAAGTTTTAATTTAAGATTTAATTCAAATGATCCTTCTAACTTACTTTCTTGAAAGTCAGGGGTGGTGGAGATAGATATTAGTGGAATGTTGTTTAAGATTGAACTAATACTCCATATATAACCGTTAATCATTGCAGTATCTACTGGACTGTAAAAACCCAAGTTTAAGTCTAATGATAGGTTTTTTAATGTTATGGATCTTAAAAATGCTGGAATTAATGGTTTAATATAATCGAATGCTTCTATGAATTGATTTAATATTTTTAATAATTGCTCGAGGTTAAATTTTCTTTCTTTCTTTACTTCTTTTTCTTCTTCCTTCTTCTCAGTGGGTATATCACGCTGGATAATCCGTATCTTCAGCCATCTAATCCTAAAGTATCCACTTATATTCATTTCTCTTTTTTGAATGTAAAAAGAGATATGAAAGGGGATTAAGAGGATTGCCAGTAAAATTAGTGCCAAAATAAGGATTATGGCACCAATTATAGTATAAATCAACTATTATCCGCTCTTTTCTTAATGAAACATTTTTTTTTAAATTTTAGGAGTTTTTGGAACTTCTGGTTTTTCTTCTTTTCCCTTTTTCTTTTCTTTCATCCAATCTTTTTTCATCGTACATTTATCTTTCATCATTGATATGACTTCAGAGCCTATTTCACCTAGAGCTTGTGCTAATGGATTAGCGGATAATGTTAATACTTTAACACCTTCAGGTCCAGAGATATTTTTAAAAACCACTATCATTGCTACAGGTTTAATTCCAGCAGCTCCTCCAGCTCCAGCTCCAGCTCCACTTGCATCAGCTGACATCATACCTTTACCTTCACCCATTCCAGCACCAAATCCCATACCCATCATAGTTACTGGAATAAGTATTTTATCATCTGTTTCTATTGGATTTCCAATTATATTTTCAATATTTAAAACTTTTCTAATCTCTTCTACCGTAGTTTTTATTGGATCATCAATATCCATGTTCATCAACTCCATAACAAAACTTTTATCAACATCTAGCTTTATGTAATTGAAACCATATAAGATTTTAGTTAAATAATTTTAATCAGAATTTAAGCCATTATAATTAGGTTAATCTCGATTTAATCATCATTTAACATGTTAAAAACTTGATTTCTTTGGTGATAGTAATATTTTTCTCTGAATTTATGAATAATTTTCTGTCTTTTATTCATCAGCGCGATTTTATATAAACATTACATTAATGGAAAGATTATATCATGATTTCCAGCTAAAGAAGTTGAAAAAGTTTATATATGAATAGAATTATATCCTAAATGGATGACGGGGCCCGTGGTCTAGGGGTATGATACCTCCCTGACACGGAGGTGATCACGAGTTCGAATCTCGTCGGGCCCATTTTTAGGGCCGTGGTAGTTCAGTTGGGAGAACGCCAGACTGAAGATCTGGATGTCGCTGGTTCAAGTCCGGCCCACGGCATATTTATTAAATTTTATAAAAAAAGCTTTTTATTCTAATACAAATAAATTACATTAAATTATTCTTTTTTTTATATCAAAAATTTTTGTTAATTCAAAAAAAAGTTTTTATTCTTGTAAGTAAATATAATATATTCGAATCAAAAATTTATTATGACAAAAAATGTTTCATGTCCAAATTGTGGTTCAAATAGAATGAAGATGCACAATCCTCAGTTATCTATTTGGGAATGCTCTAAATGCGGATATCAGGGTCCAGTAACCATAGAGGATGGAAATCTTAATAAGCAAATTAAGGAAAATAAGAAGATGGAGAAACTAAGAAGAAAATTGTTATGGAAGAGATAAAAATTTTGATTTTAATAAATTTTTGAATAGTTTCGTAATATTGTTTTTTTTTATAACTTTATATGATATTATGTAAAGTGGTATAAAACCTGAATAAATATTTTTTCACAGTTTTCTTTAATATAATAACTGAAATCCATTTTTTTTTATAAATTAAAATATTTTATTTTCTTAGGAAAGAGCTGATTAATCCTCCTAACATTGAGAGAAATCCAAAAACTAAGATTCCACTGAGAAGTACGATTACTCCACCTATAATTCCTAATATTAAACCTAAAATAACACCAACTAAACCACCATTTATCGCACCATCCCTATATCTACCGCTGCCACTTATATAAGAGGATAAGGAGCCACTGGTAACAGTTAAAATAACAGTGCTTATAGTAAAGATGTATAGAATTCTTGAAGATATATTTAAAGTGTTAATATGAATATTAGTACCAAATAATGCTATTACAGATAAAGTTAAAGAGATGAATAAAAAAATAAATCCAATAATTACTCCTGTAAATTTTATTTTATTTGAAGTGTTCACAGGTTTTATATTAGGATTCTCTTCTAACGATGATGAATATCTAAGTTTACCACCACATTCACATTTCTCATAATTAAAAGATGACTTTCCTTCATCAAGAGGATAATGTCTATGGCATTTTTCACAGATCATATAAGACATAATATTCACTATGTTAAGCAGTGTAATATATAATTAGATTAAACTTTACTCATTAATTCAATATTTAAGAAATAAAAATGTATGTTTGAAATTAATCAAACATGACTTTACGGAACCATACAGCCATTAAACCACCGGAACACGTGAATGATAAGATTATAATATTAGAATTGATATTAAAATTCTGTGCTAACGTAATTATATCTAAATTAAGGATAAAATTATACCAACTATTGCACCATTTATGATACCATTCTCATAATTTTTAATGCCGCTTATATGAAGCAATGAACCCTGAAGCTATCGTCAAAAAAATCAAGATGATGATTAAACCAATAAAAGAATTCATTACATTTTCAAAATTACTCGATACAATGCTGCCGGCAACTCCAAAAACTGCAATGATAATAGATATCACAAAAAACATTATACCTGCAAAAACTCCAAGTAAACTTATTCTATCCAGTAATGGTATACTTTCGATGTAGGATTCTTTGGGAAGATTTACTCGGGGCGTGGTTTTTAAAGTGTTTATTTCATTTTTAGAATTATATAGATTTGTTTTAATACTTTCTGATTTAAAATTCTGACTTATATTGGAAGCTTCATCATGTCTGAAAACTTCACGGATTGAATTATCGTACCTGATACTTCCACCACATTGACAGGTATCAAAATCTTCTACTGATTCCCCTTCATGGAACTTATAATATCCTCCACAAGTATTACAAACAATATAAGACATTTAAATTACACCTAATATTATATCATTCAATTATAATATTTTATGAGTTTCTATTTAGTTAATAATATAAAGCCTTATATTAAATTAAAAGTAATAATATTATGGTATTTATAAAAATTAGATTTTAAATAATATTCTATATTTAAATTTATTATTTCTGAAAATTTAAATTATTTTACCTTTAAGATAAGTGCTTTTAGCATCAAATATTTTTACATTAACAAAACTTCCTAATGGTGCATCCTCAATAACTATAGTTTTATAAGTATTGGTACGTCCTATGTAACCACCTTTACTTCCTTTACCTGTTATTAAAACTTTTTGAATAGTATTCATCATTTTTTTATTATTTTGTAAAGCGATTTCAATTTTCAGATTATTCAACTTTTTAGATCTCTCTTTCATATTTTTATGCTCTATTTCATCCAGTTGAGATGCGAGTGTGCCTGGTCGATGATGATATTTAGATATGTGGAGGAAATCGGGTTTTAATTCACTAATTAATTTTAGAGTATCATTGAATGCTTCATTATTCTCTGTTGGGTAACCTACTATTACATCAGTGGCTATTGAAATATCGGGTATACTCTGTCGGAATTTGGTGATTATTTCCTTAAAATCCTCAACAGTATGCCCTCGATTCATATCAGCTAAAACATTGTCATTACCACTTTGAATTGGAATATGAATGGATTTATAAACTTTTTGATTCATGAATGAGTTTATTATATTATCTGCATCATTCATCATACTTTTAGGATGCATCATACCAATTCTAACACGGAAATCACCTTCAACATTTGTGATCTTATTTATAAGAGACGATAATGATTCACCGGTTTCTTTACCATACGCAGCAGTGTCTTGGGCGGTTAATTGTATTTCAGCACAACCATCATTAATTGATTCAATTGCTTCAGAATATATAAGCTCGCTAGGGTAACTCTGTAGTTTACCCCGGGCAAATCGGGTGCAGCAGTAACTGCAAACTCCATTACATCCTTCACAGATCTGAATTATATGTATAAAGGGGTTAGAGCGTATTTTAGGAAGTCCTGTCTTGATAGAATTATTTGAACCTGTTAATTTAACATTCTCTCCTTTTAAAATTGATTTTACTGCTTGTACTGTTGATGTTATTTGATGAGGACTTATCCAACCAGCATTTGGTGCAGTTTTACGTATTTTATCCGGGTCAATCTCCACCATGCAGCCAGTTATAAGAAGTTTTTTATCTGGAAACTTCACTTGTAAACTCTGAATACGATTTATGACTTTTTGTTCAGTAGGGTGTTTCACGTAGCAAGTATTAATGATAATAGCATCGGCTTCTTGTGGATTATTTACTAGTTTAACTCCATTTTCATGAAGCAAACCGGCCATTATTTGTGAATCAGCCTGATTAAAAGTACAACCAAAGGTTTCAATATAAACATTCATTTTGATCTATTATCTTCCGTATTTTTTTTATGTTTAAAAAAATTGATAGAATTATAATTAATATGAATTTAAGAAAAATATTATAAAGATATATATTAGAATTTGAAATAAAGAATTGTTTAAAAATAGTTTATCTTATTAAGTTTCAGGCCAGCCATGCTCACCTATCATGGGTACGAAGACTACTCCTCCCAGATTATATGATTTAAATTCATTTTCAGATACTCGGATTAGACATATTAGTTCTTGGAAAGTATTATCAGAACCAACTGGAGTTAAAAGTCTCCCACCCACCTTTAATTGTTCTTTCAATGGTTCTGGTATTTTGGGAGCGCTAGCAGTTCCGTATACTCTATCATATGGTGCCTCCTCAGGATAACCTCTAGTTCCATCGATATGGAGTACAGTAACATTATTATATCCTGTACGTTTAAGATTCTCCTCGGCTGTTTTAGCCAGGTATTCTATACGTTCCGTTGTAAATAAATGTCCATCAGACCCTATTATTTCCGCTACCACTGCAGCATTATATCCAAAACCAGATCCGATTTCTAAAACTTTCATACCTTCTTTCAAGTCTAATTTTTCACAAATCATAGCCACCATATGTGGTGCTGAAATAGTCTGACCTTTCCCTATAGGTAATGGTTGATCAATATAAGCATACTGCTTATTTTCAAGAGGTATGAATTCTTCCCGGGGAACTTTAAGAATAGCTTTTTTAACTTTCTCTGATTTCAAGTAACCATAATTTAATAATCTTTCCACTAATTCTTCTTTTTTACTCTTCATTTCCTACCACCTTAGAACTTAAATCATAATTATAACGTTGTTGTTCTTCAAATGGTCGTCCATAAACTCGTTTAGTTACCGATGCTCGTGCAAACCCCTTTCTCATTTTCCTCTCCAATGTTTTCAGAGAATTTATACGGAAATATATATTACCCATTTTAACAATATCTCCAATCGTGAATTCAAAGTCAGGAGTCACTTCCACTTTTTGTGATAATATTCTTCCCCCAAAATCTACTGAAATACCTACACGTGCAGGTATATCAATATAAGAAGCCCATATTGTTTCTAAGTCTTTTACTGGACTTTTAAATATTCTTCCTCCCCTCTTATTTTCAAGAGATGTGATTTCCGCAGGACGTTCATCAGCTTCTATAACATCCCCTACTTGGAGAATCTGGTCTGGATTAACTTTTATGAAAGTTTTATGAGTTTTCTCAAATTCACTTACCACTACACGACAATCTAATGGTTTTTCAATAATTACGATTTCTCTAAAAATATTTCCACATTCATTACATTTTAATAGTAATTCTTTGGATGTTTTACCTTTAGATTTCAATTCTTCGATTGATTTAGATTTACAGTTAGGACATTTCATTTTATTTCTTTCCTTAATTTAAAAAAAAATATTTTTAATTTTTTTTATAAAAAATGATTTTTATATTTCTTAACATTTCTTTATTACTTATATTATTATTTAATAAATTTAAAGGAGTACTCTTCACTTAAAAAGAAATTTATTTTCCTTACGTATTCATATATAAATGTAAAAAGAAATGATATAAAAATTTAAAGATTTGATTCATCTTTTTTTAAGTAATGGTTAACTAAGCCACCATCTTGAACTATTTCAAGCATGAATTTTTTGAATGGTTGAATTTTGAAGTTTTTCCCTGTGCTTTTATTTTTTATAAATCCCTCTTCCAAATTTACACATAATAAGTCTCCTTTCTCTGCTTCAACATCCGCCACAACGACAGGTAAACCTATATTTATAGCGTTCCTATAGAATATCCTAGCGAATGATTTAGCAATAATAATTGAGATACCTGCATGTTTCAATGCTACTGGAGCTTGTTCTCGTGATGATCCGCAGCCGAAATTCCAACCAGCCACTATCATATCACCCTGCTTAACATTCTCAGCAAATAATAGATCTTCAGCTTCCATCACATGAGCAGATAATTCATTTAGATCAAATGCCCTCAAATACCTTCCAGGAATAATTACATCAGTATCTATACTATCCCTGAATTTCCAGACTTTACCTTCCAATTTCCCAATCATAAATAATAACCCTATCAAAACAATTTTTTTTAATTTTTTTTATGTATAATTTTTTTTTATATAAATATATTTATAATAATATAAATTGATTTTTTATCCTTTTATTATGGCTCCAGAGTTCTGGGCTTTTGATGAAATAATTTCACCTTCTTTATCTTTCATGAGACTTCGAGCAGTTCTACATATATCCTTAGTATTAGTATCTGTAACAGCATAAATTGTTGGTCCAAATGAACTTAATCCAACTCCACTTGCACCTGCAGATCTCAAAGACTCAATCAAATAATTAGTGAATGAGTTTTGAAGGTCAGATTCTATTTTTTTAAATCCAACTCCCTGTATAATATTAACCGCCTGCCCAAAGTCATCTAAATCTCCTTCAACCACTGCTGGCATCATCTTCATAAGCAGGATATAAGTTAATTTCTGCACTTCCATGAGAGGTATCGGGCAATACTCTTGGAATATATTAACCTCATGATCACCAGAAACTTTCCGCTCAGCCTGCGGAATGACTAATATCAAATTCCAATCCTTTGGGAAATCATATTTAGCAAGTATTGGGGGTGGAGAAGCTTTAGATGCAGATGATGGTAAAAAATCATGTTTAAAAATTGTTTTATGACCACCATCTACTATAAAACCACCATGATCAAAACTTGCAACACCAATACCCGAAGTTCCTCCTCTACCAACGATTCCCGCTATTTCATTTGCAGGTAAATCTTGACCATTAATCTTTAATATTAATTTAGCAACCGCTAATGATAATTGAGTACCTGAACCCAAACCGGAATGAGAAGGATAATATTCACGTATATTGAAATGATAATTCTCATTTAAACCTAAAAACTGATTTGTTTTAATAATTGCATTATTAATTTTAACGTGGTAATCATTTAATATTCCACTATTTAGGTTAGTGGAATTAGTGAATATTATCTCATTAGACTCATAACCGTTTTCAGCTTCCAAGATTAATTTAGGTTCCCGGATGGTGATACCTACACCACCATCTATCCTACCATATTTACCATTTAAATCAATAAGGGTAACATGTAATCGGGATGGAGTTTCAATCATCATAACCTTAAATCAATCCTTTTACTAATTAACTAATTTTTTTTTAAGGGTTTTGCGAATTTATTCTCAATATCCTGCCGGTAAAGAGAGTTCATAGCACAAAATGGTATGATTCTTCCATCAGGCACCGCATAATGAATAACACACTTTTTCACCCGGTCATGATCAAAATTCCAAGCATCCATAAAGTGCATACAGGATATTAATAAACTTTTATGATGAAAATCACCCAAAGCACCATAAGAACGCTCCCGGAAAACCTTAATCAACATATTCTTAATATCCAATGATGCCGGAGTCTTAGATAAACTAATAGTCTTAGGCAACTCCAAAATAGCCCTCGCTAAAACCCTAGGCTTAGCCGTGAAACCACGACTATTAATATCATCAGTACTATTAGCTAAAAGATTAAAGAACCGATCTACATCAATAAATTGTGAAATAGGAATTAAATCATCACCTTCAACAAAAACATAGGTTGCAGAACCACAATGCGGATGACAAGTGAAATCCACTTTAGCCTCACCATCCAACGCCTCAATAAACTCCGTAACCGGAAACACCGAAGACGCTGGATAAAAGTCCTCTACTTTAATTTGAGAATCCGTTTGCTCCTCCACTAATTCCTCAAAATCTGGTACAGTAATACGTTGCTTCTCCACTTCATCACTAGGCGTTCTACCCGCAAAAGCCACCGGCTGGAAAACCACTCCCCGTATAACATCAATATTATCAGCTGCAAAACGGATAATATCCCCCACCTGATCATCATTAATGCCCTTAATCAAAGTAGGGACCAATACAATACCCATCCCACCATTACGACAATTCTCAATAGCTTTTAATTTAATTGCAAGAAGATCACGATTCCTAATTTTAAGATAAGGCTCCTCCGTTACACCATCAAATTGAAGATAAACCGTATTTAAACCAGCC
>JACWMK010000090.1 GCA_015661405.1 Methanobacterium sp. | reverse complement strand
AACTATTTCAAAATTACATGCAAATTACACCAATATTACACCAAATTCAAGAATGTAAATCCTAAATAAAACTTCTTCACCTATGAATTTATACAAACTTTCATTAACAGGCCTAAAATCATCTGGGTGCTAGTGAAACATTTTTTTCCAAAAAAATAAGAGAGAATTTCGATAAACCTTTTTGATTTTTTTTTATTTTAATTCTTTGGGTTTTATTTTTATTTGTTTATGTCGGCTTGAATGGTAAATGGAATATATTTATATAGTATTAATAGTATAAGGGTTGTATGAAGTCTTTTTATGATTATTTCATGAGTAAGGAGTATGCTCGTGTTGAACGGCTTGGTGATAAGTTAGCTGAGATTGATTCTCTTATTGATTAGAAATTTTCAGGCCGATAATTCGTAATATGTACGATAATTGCACAGAGCGTGGTGGCGGGCCTAATAATGACGAAGTAGTTATGGTTAAGATGTTAGTTTTACAATCATGGTATGGTTTGTCGGACCTGATCTTGAAAGATAAGCTACTGATCGTATATTCGTTTAAAAAGTTTCTGGGGTTCCCTGAAACACCATACATTAGTTACTTGAAGTTTAAAATCAACTGGGGCAAACTTATGAGGTTCAAATTTTTTACCTAATTTCTATTTCTAAGGATTTTTGCCATCATCTATCAAAATGAAATTATTTTTCTCTAAGAAATTTTTATAATCCTTTTGGATATCCATTTCATGAATAAAATATTTTTTTATAGATTATATCAATTTTTTTATCATAATCATTTTTTTAGAAATTCTTGCATGAATTTACTTTGTTAAAGATCTAATGAGAATTATATTATCATTAGTTTTAGTTACACATGTTTCCGTGCCCAAAAATGAATAAAAGAAAATAAGCAATTGAGCAAAATCACTTGATGATGACTAAAGTGCTTTAAAAGTAGTGATGGAAATAATTACACGATCTTAATTAAGCTTTGGTTAATCATCAATTTACTTCTTACTTTTTCGATTACCCGCTTGATTCTATGCTTGCTATCCTTCAAACATGCTTTGAACATACATAAAAGTAACTGTTTAATTAAACAAGCATTACCTTATTGAATTCAGTTTCAAAATTTTGAAGTAACCAGATTATAGAGGTTCACTTTAGTAAAGTTTAATAAATGAGCTTGGATATAGTATAATAACTAAAATTAATCGTGAAGTTGAGGAAAGAAGCCGTAGGAAAAATTTAAATGAAAATATCAAATTTAAATGAAATATTAAATGATGTTAAGGATAAAGAAGGGGATTTGGAAATAGAAATATTGGATCCTGATTATGTTAATTCAAAGATTTATAGAATTTTATTAGATGATAATAAATTAATTTTATCGAGTTATTTTCTTGGAAAAAATGGAAAAATTTTATGGGAAGACTATTAATAAAAGGAGAATGACCAGATTAAAAAAGAGTAAGCAGGAGATGATTTGGGGATAGAGACGCATGGAATAGATCAAGGTTCTCCAATATATAGACAGTTGTTATTCATTTATAACAATAATGAGTTGAACTAATGGGTGGAAAAAGGGAAAAATAATTGAACCCATCATGAAGGAGTTAGATACTTAAGAACTGATAAAAATTCAAAAAAGGGTGATAACTTAGAATTCCTTCCACCCTTGTGATAATGAATTAATAAATTTATAACCCCCTCCAAAATTTAGTGGAGGGCAGGTTGTGAGTCATTTTTCGTATTTATACTGTATTGATATACATTAGTTTTTAAAAGTGTACATCTGAATTAAATTTTATAAAAAATGTTTTAGAGGGCACTTAACATTTGATCGGAAGGGGTAAAGGAGATCTAGTTAAGTCCTCTAAAATAACCAATTGGTTAATTTGATTTACGTTTCCCTAATTTAATTATTTTAATCAAAATAAATCACCTGGTTATTCCTAATTACGATACTTTCAAAATTCCTTGGTATTTTCAGAAATTTTATCATCCAAATCACCTCTTCAAATAATAAATCTTAAAATAAAGCCCATTAGAACCGTAGATTATCGTATCTCCTGGGCTGAGTTTAGTTTCAGCATCCCAATCATGGTCATAGAGTGCAAGCTTAAAGTCATCGGATAGGTTCAAAGGAACAATTGTAAGAAAAGCTTCATATGGTCTTTTATCTTGGAGTTGTGCTAGGATGGGGTGCATCATGGTGCAGAAATAAGTTGTCATTCCATATTCCTTCAAACTTTTCTTTGAGATTTCACTCTAACCAAACTACTCGATGATCCTTAGATGTCATGAGATCAATGTCAGACACTTTAATAGAAACTTCATCTGCCTTATCAAGTGCTCCGATCATTTTTAGGATTGTTGAATTTTCCTGAATCGGATTGGTTAATGATAACTATGAATTCTCCTTTTTTAATTTCTATATTCATGCTGTTTAAGGCTTTTATTTTTCCTTTATTGTAACTTTTTTTGAGATCGTGAATCTCAATGTTTAAATAAAGAATTTTTTTTTGAACCTTTTATTGTGATTAAAGTTCTTCCTTGAATTTTTTTTTAGAAATTTACATTTAAGTAACTATTTCAAAATTACATGCAAATTACACCCAAATTATTTCTATAAAAAAATGATTAAAAAGGATTAACTCCTTTTATATATGTTTCCATCAAAATGGGTAGATTAAAATTTGTCAGAGGAATATCACTTGGGGATTAACATTGAATTTTTTTTAAAACTATAAGAGATTGAGACTTAAGGTGATAATAAATACGTTAAAAATTACTTCTATACATGGTAGAATGCCTAAATATTTACTGTAATCTATAAATTCTATTATTTTGACAGACTTAATGAACGGTTTAATCTAGAAAGAAATATTTTTAATAGGTAATTTTTGGTCTATAAAAATTCTTGATTAATTTTGTAAAATATATTATTTTACAGAATGGGCTTTAAATATCCGTTTCACATCCAATTTTTCTCAAATTTCCCCTATATTCCCTTAGCAGTTTCTAGATATTTACTTTTAAGTAATCAACTATTTCCTATATCCAACATTTTCCAATGAGTGTCAATTCATATTCTATTTTTTATAATGCAAATATTTGGGCATGATTTGTAAGTAATTTGTGATAAAGTGGGCTTAATTTTGGAAAATGTATTTTTAAGTGAATCATGCAGACTAATGTGTATGAAGTTTAGAAGCTTGATTATAAAGAATATTTTCAGGAATAAGTCTAGAAGTATTTTAGCAATAGTGGGAATTGCGATAGGGGCCGGTGCAATTCTTGGTTTGGGACTAGGTGCCGACTAAGCTTTCTGGTGGTGAAAGGCAGAGAATAGCCATAGCTCGGGCATTGGTTAATCATCCCAGCATAATATTGGCTGATGAGCCTACCGGTTCATTGGACTCTAAAATGGGTGACATTATCCTAGAACTGTTGCGTGAAATTCATGAGAAGGAGAATGTTACACTAATATTAGTAACTCATGAAGAATATATTGCCAAAAAGGCCGATCGTATAATCAGTATGAAGGATGGAAAAGTAATCTCTGATAATTGTAAATTATAAAAAAAAACTTTAATACATCGTTTTAGATTTTACCGCGGAGAGTTTACAAATTTTCGATAAAAAAAAATTAACATTTTTTTATCACCTCCAAAAATTTTTTACCTCCTTAAATTTAGTAAACCCTCCCTAACGCTCAAAATTATTTATTTAAAAAAAAAGTATGAGTAAACTTTTGTAGGATGTGAAAAAATTATGATAATTCAATGGAGATCTTTAATAATTAGTATATTGTTTGCTTTAGCTGTATACAGCGTATCTATTCTGTCTAGTCAAAGTTCTATAGCAATTCTGGGATTATTACTGGGAGGAGCAGTAGCGGGTGTTATGATTGGAGGAAAAATTAAAGAAGGTTTAATTAATGGATTGATTTTTGGGGCAATAACTAGTGTGATCATTTTCGTGGTAACTATAATTGAAATAGTCTCATCAGCTTTAGGTTCAGCTATATTAGGTGCTTATACTGAAGAATTATTATTAATACTCGGTATCGAAATAATTCTAGCATTAGTGGGCAGTGTACTGGGAATTTACCTGCGGTCAGAAACCTTAAAGTCATTGGATAACGAATAATATAAAAAATATTGAAATTAATTTCAATCTTGATCAAACAAAAAACAAAACATAAAAATTTAAAGGGAGGTGACTGAGCAAGGATTAAAAATGATGGAATAATTGATAAAAAAAAATTCTTTTCACTTCTTATTTATTTAGTTCGAGCCTCAATCTCTACTTGGATTTTGCTATTATATTTTATGCGTATAGTTTGGGTGGGTTTAAATAAAATTTTTTGGATTTATGAGAACTAAATTCGTGTTGTCCACCTCCATATTAACGAATGTTCTAAGTTCTCTGGGGTATTATATGCATAAAAAAAATGTATGGAGAAATAAGTTCGAAAAATAATCTCAAAATTCTAAATCAAAAAAAATTGAATATTTGGAGCGACCCAAATTTTTGAAATATAAAATAAGAAGGTGTCATTATGGATGATTTGAGGGATGAAATCACTATAACCAGAGTAGAGTGCCATAAAACTATTAATAATGATTTTAAACTAATTAAAGAATTATTTGTCAAATTAGATGAAGTATATGGTTTCAATTATGGTGAACGTGTAATTGTTTTAAGATACCTTGATTTTCCTGATATAATAGAAGTGAATAAGATATCAGAATTAAATAAGAGACTAGAATCACAACGGAATTCTACTAAAAGAGTTAAAGAATTAACAATGAAGTTAGCAAGCATGAAAGAGTATTATCAAGAACAATTAAATGAACTTAAAGCATTACATGACCTCCAAATATCAAATTTAGAAAAAGAAATCAATCGATTAAATCAAAAGTAAGAATAATAAAAGTAAATTCAATAAAGTTGTGAACTATTATAAAAACAAAGACACCATTAACTTAAAAAGAAACTAAAATAAGATTCAGCGGGAGATATATTACCTTAGCAGGTCTATAGGCAGGATTAATGCTCATTTAATCATTTAAACTCTTTTTTAATTAATTCCAGATACCATTCTTTAACATATATTAGCTGAAGTAAGGGAATTCTTAATTTAGAACTATTTTACATTTTTAAGTCTATTTAATACATTATTTAATTGAAGTTTTCTTAAATCAGTCCTCAACTCAGGATTTACAATATAAATGTCAATTATAATAGTAAACAACTCAGTTATAAGACTGAACAAATCATCTATTTGAGTAACCAATTCCCTAATGCCTTCACGCATTCTATAATAATCATCTTTTTCAAATGCAAACCAGCATATCACCAATTTTTAATTCATCAAAAATCATAGGATTCGTAGCTATATGATTAGCTTCAACTCTACCAAAACCAACTCTCATAGTTGTTAACTTATCTACTGTATTTACCAATAACACCTTCTGCTAATTCAATCTAATATTTATAGTAAAACCCACTTCAAACTAATATCATTAAATTAATGATGGGGAATTAATCCTAATTCCTTGTCCCAGATAAATTCAAATTAAATTAATTATAAGTGCTATCATCCCCGGTACATGACCCATTCTCAACTTCAGAAGATAGATGCAAGTAAAAAATGAAATTATTGATGTATGTTTAAAAATCGGGATTGAATCAAACGCTTTTCAAGTGGCCTTAGCACAGCAAATTTTAAATGAAGGAAACTATCCTATCCAAGAGATTACCAGTGTAAAAGATAAGAAAACCAGGATTACAGCCGTTAGTGTAGATTACGAAAATGGAATGGTAATGGTCCC